>CASEWU010000072.1 GCA_949291725.1 uncultured Bacillota bacterium | reverse complement strand
GGGAAGTTGCACTTCAAACACCGCGATTTGACCGCCTCCAACCGATGAATATCCCTCCGCAGAGTCTTTGCTGAGTACGGGGTGGTCTTTGGAGTCTGTTATTTCTATCGTAACCTCCAAATCTTCGTCACCAATCCATTTGCCTTCCGCGCTAACGTACTCGTTTGCGCCAAACAAATCGAAATGCATACCGGTCACCTGTTCATTATCGAACGACATACCGCCATACGTGTACACATAATGTAAATCGCTCGTGGTCTGCACGCCTCTTCTTTCAAATCTTGCAATGACGGTTTCTCCGCACTGAACTCTGATAATAAAGTATTTCTCTGCATTGTCTGCGTTTGTCAAATATTCGCATAATCCGTCTATCTGAGCCTGCATATTAATTCTATCTTCGCCAAACTTAATTCCTAAAGTACTATCGGCTATGCCAGCGATAGGATTACCATCAGGACCGATTATATTTTTTATGGTAAGCACGTTTTCTTTCTTTACAGTGAAGCTGACATACTGGGTGGCTCCGAAATTGTAGTTGTCGCCTTCCGCATATTGAATGCGCACGCGATATTCGCCTGCTGTTCCCACTACTTCTTCTTTTGTAAGGTTACGACTCCAAACGCCACTTTCAAGTTGCATTTCCCAGACGATCGTTCTTTCACCGTAACCGGTGCCGATTTCAACGTAATTTGTTGTGGGATCGGGAATATTCGTCGCGCCCACGTAGAACCCTTTTTCAAATGCTGCCGCATTGCTGATTTCAAAGTTGACGATGTCTGCTTTGACGATGTCCACGTTGACGTCTTCTATTGCAAGGCTGTAATTGCCCGCGTCTTTTCCGGTGATTTCAAAGCTTTGGACTGCCGCGCCGACGTTGGCACTTTCCATTGTAACGGTAATCATTGCTTCGTCGCCTGCAAGCAATTCGGCGGGTGCGCCCGTAAGAATATTTGAATTATTGTATGAATGCTCCCACTCAACGCTGATTACCATGGGGATGATTTCTTTAATAGCCAAAACCATCTTTTCTGTCGGATGCGATCGCGGACGTTTTAATTCTTCAACTGCGTTGGGAGCATCATACATTGGCAACCCCAAATTACGCTTAACCTCCGCAATATATGCCGTATGCACTTTGAAGCCATAATTCTCTTCGACATATTTCTGTATTTGTTTATAAGTCGTTTTTGCTTTCGGTTTTGAATCTTCTACTTGCTTTTGTGTTTCAGCCAAAGAAATTTGCCCTTCTTTCTCACCAAACTCAACTTTTACGCTGATACGACTGTCGGGTTCTTTGTGGGACAAAAGAACCAACGTTTCGACGTGTTTTGTCTGCGGGAACATGTCAAAAGGCTGTACGGACAGCAATTTATAATACCCGTCGCATCCGTCCTTCGTATATCCTGAATACTTCTTCAGCTCGTTTCCTTCTTCCCGCAATGCACCCGTCAGAATTCCGACATCACGCGCCATCGTCGCAGGATTACATGAGATCATCGCCACACTCGGAATCCCCGACGCCAGTATCGCTTTCAGCGTATCCCGATCCACACCCTTGCGCGGCGGATCGACTACAAGCATCGTTTCCGATATCTGCTGCCCTGCCAAAAGTTTCGGAAGCTCCTCCTCCACTGTTCCGCAGATATTAAAAAGTTTTCCTTCCAGCTTGTTCGGCGCAATCAGTTCATCCGCGCAATCGACCGCTTCTTTCACCGCTTCGATTCCGTATGCGCGCTTTAATTGTTTCGCAAGCATTGCCGTCAAAAGTCCGCTTCCGCTGTATGCGTCTACCGCAGTCTTTGCTCCGCATTCCGCCGCAAAACGTACCGTCCGTTCATACAGCTTTCTGCAAACACTCCGATTTACCTGTATGAACGTGCTCGGTCCGGCTTCGAACCGTATCCCGCATTCGTGCGCACTGTATTTGCCCCGACCGTACAACAACAGCCATTTATTTCCGAAAACTGCGTTTCCCGTTCCCTTGTTCACATTCTGCCACAAGGAAAAACTCTTGAACTTCTCACCGAGCATCTGCACCAGCTTGTCCGTCTCCGGCAATATATCCGTCGCCGTAACCGCCGTAATCAGAAAATTGCCGTCTACATCCCGCACGACAATATGCCGCAAATTCCCCTTGCCCGTCGTTTCGTCATAACCGCGGACACGGTATTTCTCCATATACTCTGAAAAGATACGTATGATCTCCGCCGCCCAGTCCGGATGAATATAACACCTCTGCACCGGAACGATCCTATGACTGCGCTCCGCATAAAAACCGATCACATTCCTTCCGTTCTTATCAACGCCGACCGGGATTTGCAATTTGTTCCGATACTCAAACTGAGAATCGCTCTTCACCGTCAAAGGAACATCCGCTTCGATGCCCGCTATTTTCCGCAAAGCATCCGATACTGTCTTTGTTTTTGTCTTTAACTGCGCTCCGTAACGCAAATGCTGCAACTGGCATCCGCCGCACTTTGTAAACAGGGAACATTTCGGCCGCACCCGTTCATCCGCAGGTGTTAAAATCTCCAACGCCTTTGCGTATCCGATCCTGTTCTTGACCTTCAGCGCCCTGAACTTGACCTTCTCTCCCACCACGGTAAACGGCGCAAAAAACACCGTCTCGCCCATATGTACGATTCCTTCTCCGTTGCTCCCGAGCGACTCTACCAGCCCGGTAAATTCCTGATTTTTATTTTTGATTTCCGTTACGTCAGACATATATTCTCTCTCCGCAGAATATAAAACTTCAATGCCCTTCTCCGTTGTCCCTTTTTTCTTCCTTCTCTCCGTCGTTTTGCTTTTCATTTTGCGCATCGTTTCTCTCGGTGCTTCCAAAAATTTCATCTGCGTCGTCGCGAGGCGGCTGCGGCTTTGGCTGCTGCCTTCTTCCGCCTGTGCGGTCAACCTTCGATACATAAAAATCCACCAGTTTCTGACAGCGCATCATCAACCAATCGTAAAAAATAAAAAAAACAGCTCCGCCTACCGCAATCAACAGCCATATCCATGTATTCATCCATGCATAAGGCAATTCGATTGCCAAAACCCTGTCAAAAAGCCACCAAGAAAGCTCCATGACACCGACAAACCAAATAGTTTTGACCGCTCCGACCAGCCATCGGTTCCAGCCGTGGCGATGCTCCAAATAATTGACCAAAGGATGCAGTCCGAAAAATGCCAGAAACGGTACAAATTTATAAAATTGCTGTATTCCGCCAAACAGCAAACATAAAAGCGATGTCGCCGCATAGGCTAAAAATCCGCCCAGGCGCATATCTTTGGCAAGCGGCAGCATTAAAGCGATCGAAGCAAACAAATACCCCGACGCAAATGCCGCCGGAATATTCAGACCGATTGCCATAAAGACGGTCGCCAATGCACAGGATACAGCCGCCAAAGCGATTTGAAATGATCTTTTCCGCATAGCCTCGGACGCGCCCGAGGCGCGCCGCGTCTCCCGCGATCGGGAAACCGTCCTTTATCTGCAACCGCAGCAAGCGTTCATGCAGCAGTTGAACAACATATTGCACGCACAGCATGTAGCGCATTGCTCACAGAACCCGCCGCCCATCTGCTGCTGGCTTTCATCATACCCAGGCTGCGCATTGGGAGCACCCTGCCCCTGCGTATATCCGCCCTGCGTGCGCGCCGTATCCGCCTGTTTTTTATCGTAATCGATCTTCTCTTTCAGCTTATTGTATGCCGTACGGTATTTTTCATTGGACGAATCCATCTGGATCGCAATCTCAAGCTGCTTTTTGCTCTCATTCATCCAATTCTTTTTATAGAATACAACAGACTGCAGATAATGCCATTCGGCAGGACGCTCGTTGAACTCGTCCAGTACCGCCTGCGCTTCGTTGATCTTTCCGTCTCGGATATATTGTTCCGCCTTCGCATACGAAGAACTTGCATCCCCTGCCGAACGCTGTTCGCGGCGCTCCGTCATGATCTCATTGTAAGCGACCTCGATCTTGTTGAGCATTTTCGCCGCTTCGTTTCCCGCTTCCCCTTCCAGAAAACGGTCTTCCGAATATTTCTTTTTCAGCTCCTCATACCGCGCGGTTATCTCTTCGTCCGTCGCCGTTTCCGTTACGCCTAAAAGATCATAGTACTGTTTACTCATCTTTTTTCCTTTGGCTTCCGCCCTATTTTATTTTGATTTTTTCAGGTTTCGTCCGGATCCCTTTACACCCGCACATCACAAGCTTTGTTACGGCAGGCAGACCACGCAGAATAATGTTGTCCGTGAGATCATGATTAAAATAAAACCGAATCTTCTTCAGATTCTCTGCGTTTGAGGCAAAAATACTCCGGAATACAAAATCCACTTCTTCTCCATTTTTTTCCAGCATCTGAACACGTGAATCCGCACCATATGCCGCATAAAACGGATTATAATTTTTCTTTTTCCTGTCTTTATCGTAGTCGTCCAGCGCATCGATCAGATAAACCCACTTTCCGATCCCATAAAACAGGTTGTGCGTAAATTCATTTTTATATTCATCCAGACAAATATCCGAAAGATCCGCCAGCATATTTGCCGATGGATCCGCCGCCATGTCCGCCGATGCACAGTTTTTCCGCTCCAGTTCTTCCTGCTGCAATAAATATTTTCGGATCACCTGCGCAAGCTCCGCATGCAGTTTCTCCGCTTTTTTGAATCCGCTCCGAAAAAAACTGCGGCTAAGTCTGCCCTTGTTCTCATCCTGCATGTCGTCCGTCAGTTTATAATACGTCAAAAGAGTATTCAGACAGGCACATGCCCGCGTGATCTCGTCGTCTTGTGTGATCGGTCGCTTGGAAATCGGGTGTAAAACACAATGTTTCTGCTCGATCTTTACGTCGCAATTTTTGATGTTATGCAGGATCGCCGACAAAAACGTAATGTCATACGATAACCCCATTCGCGCCATCTGTCCGCAACTGCCGCCTATACTCTTGCATAACCCGCAATACAGCGCTTTGTAAAGAACCCCGTCTTTCACATACATATACGGAATTTCCGGCTGAATGTATCCGAACACCCTGATCAGTCCCCCGAATAAAATCCGACTTTACGATATACTTTGGATAACGTCTTGCGTGCAATGCGGAACGCAGATTCCGCACCCTGCTTCATGACCCCGTTCAGATATGCCTTATCGGCCAAAAGCCGAGCTTTCTCCGCCTGGATCGGCGCCAGCGCATCTGCAACCGCCTCGCCTACCGCCATTTTGAAATCGCCGTAACCTTTTCCTGCAAATTCTTTTTCGCAATCCGCAATGCTCTTTCCTGTAAAAGCATGGTATATCGTCAAAAGATTGGACACGCCCGGCTTTTCTTCCGGCGCGTACCGGATCTCACTGTCGCTGTCCGTTATCGCACGCTTGAATTTTCGGATCACCGTATCTTTATCGTCGCTCATCGTTACAAACGCGTTTGCATTGTCATCCGACTTGCTCATCTTTTTGGAAGGATCCGCAAGGCTCATGATCTTGGCACCGCTGTCCTTCAGAATATAACCGTCCGGTACCGTAAAGGTCTGTCCGTAGCGATTATTAAAACGGATCGCAAGGTCTCGCGTCAGCTCCAGATGCTGTTTCTGATCCGCGCCAACCGGAACAAGCGCCGCCTGATACAGCAAAATATCCGATGCCATCAGGACTGGATAATCCATGAGGCCCATGTTCACGTTTTCCGCATGCTTCGCACTTTTATCCTTAAACTGCGTCATACGGGAAAGTTCGCCAGGGTACGTGATCGTGTTTAAAACCCATGTGAGCTCACAATGCGCAGGCACTTGCGACTGCACAAACAATACACACTTGTTCGGATCAATCCCGCTCGCCAAAAACAGCGCCATGAGTTCCAGTGTATTTTTCCGCAAAGCCGCCGCTTCCTGCGGCACCGTGATCGCATGCAGATCCGCCACCGCATAAATGCAGTTGTATTCATCCTGCAACTTCGAAAAATTCCGGATTGCTCCGATATAATTCCCGATCGTTACCGAACCGCTCGGCTGTACCGCCGAAAACAAACTTTTTTTAACTTGTTCTTCCATGGTTTCCCTCGCTTTATATTCTCAATTAGTATACCATACCAGCCTCAAAAATGCAAACAACTTACGCCTGTACCCTCCGAAAATCATCTTTTTTGTCCGTTTTTATCACACAATTTTCGATTTATACGACTTTTCGCACCTTTCGCCTTTTTTTGCCCTCTCCTCACACAATACCGCCATATGCCGCCTATATTTCTTTCACGATTCCCTGCCAACCCCTTCTCCTTTTCCTCTCGTTTTTTCTGCAACTGTTGACTTTTCTTTCGGAAAGAGTATAATATACTTAATTATGAAAAAAGGTTGGGGGGAAAATAACATGAAATACCGCAGATTTTTTGTTTTTATCGTCGAATTGTTTGCCGTATGCAGTGCTATTCTGTTCATCCCCGTCATAACCGTCCAAGCTTTCTACCCAACACAGTCCGCATCTTTTCACGCCAATCTGATCAGCGGATTATTCTTAAAATCCGTTACGGTTGGCGACATTTCTTTCTTTTGTTATTCCGACCAAAGCTCTGTCGTTTTACTGATTCTGCTTGCCTGTATCGGAACAATTTTGCTTTCTTTCAAAAAAAGCCTGTGGGCCGGCATACTATTCTATATTGTTACACTTATTTTATTGGCAGTCGGCAGCAACATCGAAGTTACCGTTCTTGTTTCCCCTGCTTTGCAAAATCAAGGCCATTCAGTTTACCAAGGACCCAGCCCCTTTGCCCTTTTTGACCTGTTGATATTTACAATTATACCCGTTCTCCAATTTCTGCTTCTCAAAAAGAAACACATTTTCGAAAAAGACGCAGATTTTGAAACAAATTCCGAAAATAATTTACTGTAAAAATCCAATGAACCTGAAACAGGTCATCAAGTGAAAAAAGGCGTGTCTCACAAAAAATTTGTGGGACACGCCTTTGGCTTTTGAATTAAGAAACAAAGAGTCGCGGGGGGGGACCAATAGTCGCCCCGCGCGGTTGAAAAAAATTAAATTATTTAACGAAAGACACTTTATTTATTTTTTTTAATAAATAATTAAAAAAAAATTCCTAAAGTATTAAAAAAAAAAAAATTAATT
>CASEWU010000071.1 GCA_949291725.1 uncultured Bacillota bacterium | reverse complement strand
CGCATCAGATAATTAGAATCGCGCCATTTTTCTTCGCAAAGGCGCAGCCAGTTTTCAATTTCCTTTGAAAACTGATTGTTGGGGAGAAAATTGCTGAAAGAAACCATTGTGAATTCCTGTAATTTACTGATTACGTTTTGTGCAATCGTAAATACAAAAGCCTCGGTTCCGACGGGGCAGCGAAAAGAGTGGATGCAGTAGCTGGGAATGACGGCAATCTCTCCGGGATAGAGAATATGAGTTTTTTCATTTAAAGTAACGATTATTTTTTCTTTGATCACATATACGATTTCCAAAGCTTGGTGAAAATGGGAGGGGGTATCACCGCCGTAACTATGTTCAAAGTAGATGTGATGTTCGGCATCGGAACGAGTTTCGTAAAGAGTCGGTTGCATATATTCCTCCGTACGACACGATATCGTAGCATTAGTATACTTTAAAATTTTGTCGTTGTCAAGGGTGGCCGAATAAGCTGTTGCAGAAGATAAGGAGAAAAGCTGATTTAGTCTATATTGCGGAATTTTTGACAATATTATGATTAAATATGGGTAGAAATCGGAAGTTTTATCGTATATCATAAAAATGATTTTTGAGGTTGCATAAAAAAATCATAGAATATTTTGAGGAGGAAATTATGAGGAAAGCGATCAAATTATTGCTCATGGTGTGTTTATCTGTCTGTTTAATGGGTGTCATTGCGGCATGTGCGAAAGAGGTGGAAAATTATACCGTTGTCGGTGCAAAAGATTGGGATATCAAAAGTTCGGAAACCGCATACGATTTTACGGACGGAGTATCTGTCATTCTTGAAGACGGGGCGGAGCAGGCCGTAAAAGTGGATGACAGCGAAGTGGATTATGGTGTGGCGGGAACGTATCGGATCGTTTATTATTACGGGGACAGCACGGAAGCGGGTGTCGAGAAAGCGGTAAAAATATATGCAATGCCGACGTTCAATGTGGGGACGGAGAGATCGATCAGTTATAAGGACGCAAAAACGGCAGGAGCTGCCGCGGGAGTGACGGCGCAGGACAGCTTTGGGACATCTTTAACAGTTTCCGTGACGGATGACGGAGGAATGCAGGAGAATCTGGATTACAAGACTTATTCGGTAACGTATACGGCAGAGGATAAGGCTGGAAATACAGCTACGCTTGAATGTGCCGTTACGATCAACGAAGAAGGGAAACCGACGGTAGAAAACATCGATCATACGATGAGCGGCACATTGCGGGCAGAAGACTGCACTTTTTCGGCCGAGCTTAACGGCGGGAGCGTGGAATCGCTGTATGTTTTGACAGATGATGTATGGGCGGAATTGGATACGGCGGATTATGAATCGAGCGAGCAAATCGTTCTGAAAGGGGACTGGTTAAAAGGGCAGCCGTTATCGCAGCCCATTCAGATGAAATTGGTGACGGACAGAGGGGAAGCGAAATTTACGCTGACGCTTACGGAGACGACGGAATTTGATGTCCTTACAGACGGGTACGACAACTGGATGTTCAAGATGGGGGAAACAGTGGCTCTTCCTGTTCCTGAGGTAGAAAGTTATCGTGAAATGTGGCCCGTATATTCGGTTTGGAAAGAATCGCAGGAGCTGAGCGTTGCCGACGGGCAAATCACGGTTCCCGAGGAGGATCGGGATTACGATCTGGACATCCGTGTTACGATGACGGACGGGATACGTACATTGGAAGAAATCCGATTGACAGGCAAAGCGGTAAAAGAGAGCGATATTGTGGATCCGATGTCGAGCAAACAATTTGAAAGCCGATATTCGACAAATGAGAAAATGGATTGGTTTGGGTATGTGAGTGATGAAATCAACGGCCGGCAGGGAGTTTATAAAGCAATTCCTTCCGAAAATGAAGCATCTTTCACAATCCCCGGATTCGCCGTGGATCGTTCAAAATATGATGTTGTGGCGTTTGATATATATTCGGGACAGGGGTTATTGGCATTGCAGAACGCCTTTGGCGGTTATATACTTTGCGATGTGCATGATAAATTTATCCTTCCCGACGGATGGCTGACTGTTTCGTTTGATTTGCGCAATTACGATAAACACAATCAGGACAATCCGGATGTCGGGCTGAGTATTGAAACATGGGGAATGGAAATTGTGATCAAAAACTGGGATTCCGATCATCCTTTTTACGTTTCCAATCTTCGTTTGATTGCCAAAGGAACGGATGAAGTCAGCAATTTTGAGGGAACGGACGATCTCTTTAATGTTCGTTTGCCTGCGATAGAAAATCAATTTACAATCAATACGGATGCAGCCTATGTCAGCAGCGGCAAGCAGTCTTTGCAGTTGACGTCGAGCACGGCGGCAGGCGTATCGTCGAATCAGGCTGTGTGTTTTGCCGTTCAGGCGCGCGTGTTGGACAGTTGGAAAAATCATACTTCGATTTTGGTAGACGTTTACATTGCGGCAGATGACGCCGGCTACATGAAATTCCATGAAAAAGATACGGGCGTATGGTGGAAAAATGTCGAGACGGGCGCGGACGAATGCTATGCGGGCCGCTGGCAGACGATGCGGTTGGATCTGATTGCGGTCAACAAAGATGCGGAGCATATATGGATGTGGTGTGCCGGCAGAGAAGCGGATACGAATATTGCGGACGTCACAAATGTTTATATTGATAATATCCGTTTTGAATATTCAAAAGACGACAGCCTGAAAGAGGGAGAATTGCTGAATTTCTCTTCGGAACGGTATCTGGAAAAAATCAACCGTACGAATCTTATCTATGCGGAATATCTTTCGAGCTATGAGGATGCGAACGGGGTGCAAAAGGACGGCGTGATAAAATTGGATCAGGCAGCCGCTTCGAACTGGGACAGTTTCAGGATCAATCTTTTTGAAAATGTTGCATACGAACAAATCCAAAGCATTACAATTACATTGTGTGTTTATAGTGAGGGCGGATCGGGCAGTCAGTTCAATATTGCCTTCAACGGAAGCGGAAGCTGGGATGGTTGTATGATAGAGCAACGGGGTGTATGGGCCGATTATACGTGGGATGCGGAAAAGATCCAAAGTCTCGGAGGCGAAAATGCTACGCTATCCAGTATAGATATAATGTTTGGTTCTGACACGCCTATTTATATAGATTCAGTTACGATTGCTTATGCTGAATAAAGAATAAACAAAAAAGGAAAGTTTGGTCATGCGCTCTCAATGGATATGGTATAAAAATGAACTGACCTACTGTTTGTATAATAAAGTCATGAACCGCCGCAGGGAAAAGAATGTAAAAGTTCTCACTTGCTGGCAACTTCCTCCGGTGTGTCCGTCTGTTAAATTTTTCAGAAGTTTTGAGCTGAAAAAAAAGACGGTGATCACAGTAAAAGCGAACGGCACGGCATCCGTTCGTGTAGATGATTGTCCGCATTATATGTATGATTTTTGTGATACAATTACATTGGATGCAGGGCAACACAGTTTATTGGTAGAGGTGTACAATCCTGACGATCTGCCTTGTTTGTATGTAAGCGGCGAAGGCTGTGAAAGCGGAGAGCAATGGCAGGCCAATTGCGGCAACGGGAAATGGGTGGCCTGTGAATGTGAAGGGTTTTACGATCAGGAAGTACTTCCTTCCGAATATAAGCTGCCCGTACGGAAAGTGTATCCCCTTTCGGAAAAGCCGGTAACTTCGTTGAAAGGCGGAACGGTCTACGATTTCGGGAGAGAAATATTTGCGTATCCCGTAATAGAAGGGATACGGTGCCGCGGGGAAGTAACTGTCAATTACGGAGAAAGCGAAGAAGAAGCGCTGGATTTGGAAAATTCGGAGCAGACAGACATATTTTCCGTAGGAGATGGATCGGTTTATGTTGCGGGGTTGACGAAGGCTTTTCGATATGTTTACATACCGCAAAATTTGCAGCGGTCTGCGTTTGAAACGTTCTGCGGGCTGGAAGAATACTATCCCTTGCAGTCGCGGGCAAAATTTGTAAGCAACGATGTGCGGCTGAACGAAATTTATAAAATTGCGGAATATACGTTGGAACTTACGTCGCGAGAATTTTTTCTGGACGGTTTAAAGCGTGACCGCTGGGTTTGGGCGGGAGACAGTTTGCAAAGCGAATGGATGACCTTTTACAGCTTTTATGACAGGGAATTAGTTAAAAAGACATTGATCGCGCTTTTAAGTAAAGGGAAATTCGAGCAGCATATTAACGGCATAATGGATTATTCCTTTTATGTCGTGATCGCGGTAGGTGAATATTATCGGTATACGGGGGATGAAGTATTTATTGAAGATGTTTATCCTCGCGTGAAAGAGTTGTTTGAGTTTTGTATAAGCCGTGCGAACGAAAGAGGTTTTATGCAAAAGGTTGACAACGATTGGGTCTTTATAGATTGGGCAGATTTTCCGAACAACGGAGAGCTTTGTGCGGAGCAAATATTGTTTTGCGAAGCGATGAAGACGGTCGCAAACATGGAATTATTGCTCGGGATCAAGCAAGGGCAAGAAAGGATGTTTGCCGCGAGGAAATTGCGGAACAAAATTGAAGAAGTTTTTTGGTCGGAGAAAGGTTATTTGCACGATTCCGAGGGGGATCTCATAACGAGGTATGGTAACATCTTTACTGTAATATTCGGCAAATGCGAAGCGCAAAAACGTAAAACGATCCTTGAAAAAGTTCTTTTAAACGATGCGGTACAGCCGATAACGACGCCATACATGAAATTTTATGAAATGTTTGCGATGGCTGAGCTCGGACGGACGGATAAAATGCTGGACGTGATCAGATCTTACTGGGGCGGGATGGTATCCGAAGGAGCCACAACGTTTTGGGAGACATATGATCCGGCACTGAAAGGGGCGGATAAATATGCGATGTACGGCCGACGTTTCGGGAAGAGCTTGTGTCATTCCTGGGGCGCAAGTCCGGTGTTTCTCATCGGGAAATATCTGGTAGGATTACAGCCTCTCGAAGACGGGTATAAATCCTTTTTGTTGCGGCCGTATCTTGACGGAAAGACATTTTTTGACGCGGAAATTCCCGCCGCGGACGGATTTGTGCGGGTCAGTTATAAGCAAAATACATTGAAGGTGTACTCGTCGGAGGCGCCGGGAAAGCTTATTGCGGGCGGAAAGGAATATCCGATAGCGGCCAAGAAGGAGTTTGTTCTCAAAATGAAAGAGGATAAGGCTTATGTTGAAAGTCGTTAAGAAAAAAAACAGTTTGCGCCGAAAGCTGTTTATTTTGGGAATGATCACCGTTCCGTTGCTGAATTTTTTAATTTTCTATGTATATGTAAACTTCAATTCCGTTATCATGGCCTTTCAAATCTTGCAAGACGGGGAAATGGTATGGTCTTTGAAAAACTTTTCATTGTTTTTTGAGCAGGTTTTTGATACGGAGACGGTGCTTTTCGGGGCATTCGGCAATACGATGAAATTTTTTGCGGTGCAGTTGTTCGTTCTTTTGCCCGCGACTACGCTGATCGGCTATTTTATTTACAAAAAGATTGCGGGATATAAATTTTTCAGGATCATGTTTTTTGTTCCTACCATTTTGTCGACCGTGTTGCTTACGATTTTATATGCTAACATTATCGGGATAAAAGGGCCTATCGCAAAATTTTATCAGATGCTGTTTTCGATGCCGACGGTTCCGGAATTTTTGGCAGATAAAAGGTATGCATTGAACGCGATCATTTGCTATGTGATCTGGACGGGGTTCGGAACAAATCTGATTTTGCTCAGCGGAGCGATGAACAGGATCCCGAACGAGGTGATCGAGGCGGCGAGATTAGACGGGATCGGGGCTTTTAAGGAACTGACCAGGATCATTCTTCCGATGGTATGGCCGACGGTGACGACTCTTTTGGTATTTACTTTTGTCGGGATTTTCACGACGTCGGGGCCGATCCTGTTGTTTACGAAAGGAGATTGGGATACGTACACGATATCCTATTGGATATTCGAGCAAGTCTATTCCAGCAGCGGAAGATACGAATATGCCTCGGCCGTAGGGTTGGTATTCACGTTGGTTGCGCTTCCTATTGTGTTGGGGGTGAAAAAGCTGATGGAAAGATGGCAAGACAGTGTAGAATATTGACGGGTAAAAAAAGATGAAAAACAAGATCGTCAAAAAAACAATACAGGAGAAAGTTGTTTTCGCAATAGCATTTATAATATTTGTTTTATATGCGTTTACGATATTTTACGCGTTTGCGTTTTTGATCATATCGGCGTTGAAAACCAACGAAGAATTTGTCTTGCATATGTTTGAGCTTCCCAAGCAGTGGCTTTTCGGAAATTTTGTTTCCGCTTTTGAAAAGTTGCAGGTAAGACGGACAAATATGTGGGGGATGCTTGTCAACAGTGCGTGGTACACGATCGGCGGCACGCTTCTTTCCGTGGGTTGTGCGACTACGCTGTCGTATGTTGTGAGCAAATATTCATTCTGGGGAAAGAATCTTATTTATGCGATTTCGATTGTGGTGTTGGTGCTGCCGATCGTCGGAAGCCTTCCCGCCACATATAAACTTGTGATGGGGTTGGGACTGGACAATTCTCCTTTTTATTTAATAGTATTTACATCGGGTTTCGGCTTTAACTTTATAGTACTTTACGGTTTTTTCCAAAATTTATCCTGGAGTTATGCCGAAGCCGCGTATATTGACGGAGCAACTGATTTTCAGACTTTTATCAAAGTGATGCTGCCGCAAGCAATGCCGGCGATCGTATCGCTGTTGATTTTAGCCGCCATAGGGCTTTGGAGCGATTATGAAAAGCCGCTTCTGTTTTTGTCGAATTTACCGACATTGTCGGTAGGGTTGTATGAATTTAATATCGATATGCAGTATAATGCGGATTATCCTACATTGTTTGCGGGACTGTTTATTTCGGTCATACCGATTCTTGCGGTATTCATATTGTTTCAGGAAACGATCATGAGCAACACCGTAGCAGGCGGATTAAAAGGCTGAAATTTTTACGAGTCTATAAAAAAGGAAGGACGGAAAGATGAAAAAAAAGTTGTTGGTGTTTTTATTGCTTGGGGTATTCATGGCGATGACCTGCCTGCCTTTGGCGGGTTGCGGGAATACGGGGCCGGATCTGAGCAACTATGAAAAAGACAAAATTGTCGAGATCAGCATATGGAATTCGGGCGGCGGAACGGAATATGTCCAGAATCTTATCGACCGTTACATGGAATTGCATCCGGACACGTATTTATCGATCACGCCTTCGGGGAACATGAACACGTTTTATGATACGATCACGGCGGGAGCGCGTGCCAACTCTTTCGATCTGTATTTTTCATACGGGCCGAAGTACAGACAGTATTTTGAAGGGCAATATAAGGATAAAAACTATCTTGAAGATCTGAGCGACGTGTTGGATTCCACGGCGGCGGGTGAAACGCAGACGATACGGTCCAAATTTACCGACGACATTTTGTCGGAAATCTCGGTGGGGGACAAGGTTTACGCAACGCCGTGGATCATGTACGGTTCGGGGATCGTGTATAACGTAGCGGAGTTTGAAAAGCATCCCGAATGGAAACTGCCTCGGACGACGAATGAATTGCGGACTTTGGCTTTGCAGATAAAGGAAAGCGGAAAGACTCCGTTCGTTCATAACAAGAGCAATTATTGGGAATATTTGTGGACGATCTGGTGGGCGCAATACAGCGGGACGAGCGCATATAACGATATGTTCCGCAGTGATTTTTATACATATTTCGACAATATGGCAAAATCCGGCTGGGATACGAATGCGGACTTTATCGATGAAGGGGTGGAAAAAGCACTTTCCTGCCTGTATTCGCTGATCACGCCGGAAGGATATACGCTTGCGGGTTCCAATTCCACGGACCATACGATTTTACAGACGCAGTTTTTGGCGGGAGAAGCAATGATGATGCCCAACGGCGGCTGGCTTGAAACGGAAATGTCCAAAAACGGGGAAGATTTGTCGAATAAAAATTTCCGCATCATGAAGACGCCCGTTCTTTCGGACGTCGTGGATATTTTGGAGATCGATACCGAAGAAGAACTGATCCAGATCATTGATTACATTGATAACGGAGAGCAGGGAGAAAAACCTGCAAGCGATTCCGACATTGCAAAAGTGCGGGAGATGCGCAACCTTACTTATACGAGCGGCATGGAGACAAACGCATTTGTTCCGTCCTATGCGGAAGGAAAAGAAACGGCAAAAGATTTTCTGAAATTTGTTTATTCGCAGGAAGGTGCCGAAATCATATTAAATACCAACCATGTGGTACCCGTTTGGTATGAGGGAGATATTGACGGCATCGATACGGAAGGGTGGTCGGAATTTTCGGTGTCGCATATTGAAAAGCAGGCGTCGGCGGTCTATGTGTATAAATCGTATACGCATCCGATATTTTACAATACGGCGAGAACGAACGTGTTTTACGAATCGCCTGAAATGAAGTTTACGGCTTCCTATGAAGGCGACAGGGAAACTGTGGCGGCATTTCTTTCCAGGGAGATCCAGCAGCTCAGCAAAGATTGGGCGCAGTACAAACAGACGGCTGGCCTGAATTGAAAACGGGAGAAAAAAATGAAGAAGATAGTTTTGATAGCTTTGGCGGCATTTCTTGCACTCGGCTGTTTTTTGGGGGCTGGAAAGGTCTATGCAGGGACCATAAAGAAAACGTTGCTGGATGATTCTTTTTCCGGCACGGAACTGGACAGCGCGTCGTGGTATTCTTCTTCCGGGACGGGCATTCGTTTGGGAGAAGGGTATTTGGCATACACGGTAAAGTCGCCTTGGACGGGCACGGGGCTGGCCTCAAAAGCGGTTTTGAGCGGCGGCGGTGCGATCGAGCTCGACGTAACGAATATAAATTGGGGCGGAAACGGCGGCAGTATGTGGATCGTTTTCGGGGATTATCCGGATAATTTTACGGATGAGATCTGGACTTCGCAAAAAGCAGACGGCATCAAGATCTGTTACAACAAAGACGCCTCGCCGTATGCGTTGCGGCTGTCCAGCCAATATACCAGCCTCACAGGATTGGTCGACGGGGAAGGCAGTGCTTTAAATACGCCTACGCCTTATGCCTTTACGGACGTGACCGCACTGTCCGAAGGGGCGTCGGCAGACTGCATCTTTGAAAAAACGATACGGTTCGAATATAATGAAGACGGCAGTTTTCAGTTAAAAGCAAAGGAGCTTTCTTCGGGCGACGAGTTCAAGGTGGTCGCAAAAAGCACGGATACAAAATTGCGTCCTTTTACAGACAACAGCAGGGCATGGTTCTTTTTCGATGAGGGCAACGGAGCAGTTGAAGACGGAGAAATACGGGATATGCGCGTCTATGATAAAGACGGACAGTTGCTTTCATCTTTCGGGGCAGATCCTTCCGCAGCGTATTCCGTTTATAAAAATTCCAGCACGGAATTTGCGTCGCTTGGAATGAATCAGTATTTGGTATTCGATGAAAATTACCGCAACGGGAATCCTCTGTTCGTTTCGAAAGAAGTGTATGCGGAAACGGAAGAGGACATTACGGAAAGCGTGGTCACCTTAGAGACGCAGATTTCTTTTGAGGGCTGGAAAGGTCAAAAACGTTTCGGGATTTTGATGGGGGCAAAAAAACAGTCTTCCGGTAAAATAGGTGAAGCGGAAAGTTCTTTCCTGTACTTTACGATGCGCGGCGACAAGTATTATTACGGCATGGAAACATTCGATGAACAGGAAGCGAAGACGACCGTCATAGAGGAGCGTGAGCTGCCTGCGAATGCGGAAAAATTTATGCTGAAACTGGAGGCCGGAAGCAGCGGGACTCTGCGGGTAAGCTTTGACGGCGACATCGATTTTGACGGGACGGAAGAGTTCGCTTATGCAGGATATTTCGGAATGGCGATGGACGGAGAACAGACGGACGAAAATAATTGCGTCAAGATTTTGGTAGACTCCTTTTTGCTGAAAAACGAATATTACGACAGGCCGGAAAATGTCAATATCGTGACGGATTTTTCCGATAATGAATTTAACACGAATCTTTGGCAGCTCAGTTCAAAACCGTATATGTCGACGTATACGAACGGTGTGTACGTAAAAGACGAAATGCTGTGGTTTGACAATGTGGCGATGAATAGTTATCTGGCAACGCAGTATCAGTATTCTGATTTTGAGTTGCAATACAGTGTGATCAACGTGCGAAGAGAGGCAGTAAAAGACGAAACGACGGGAGAGCCTTTGTATCCTGTTTCGTCTTGGATAGGTACCGTGTTCGGTGCGAGTACGCCGAACGACGATTTCGGAAAAATGGTCACGAGTCTTCCTCTTGTATATTTTGAAGTTCCTATCGATAAGGAAACGTGGGAAAGGGAAAAAGATTCGAACGGCGATCCGCTTCCCGCGCGTGTCGTTCTTACGAACGTAGGAGGCAATCGTATGATCGATCTGCCTGAAAAATATGATTTTTGGGCAACCGAAAACGCGGGAAAAATTCTCAACGTAAGCATAACGATGCAGGATTTGAAACTGACGGTGGCGCTCAAATACAGTACCGAAGATAAATTTACGGTGGTCGCGGAACAGGCCATGGAGAGCGGCGTATCCGGGCACATCTATATCTGCGGCATGGGGGACAGTTATTTTCTGGAAGGCGTATCCGAAGGAGCAACTTGCGGCAACTTTGTTTTGGACGACATTTCTCTGAAAAATCTTGATAAGAAGGGTAATATACTGACGGATGTTCCGTTTGCATCGAATAAAAACGCAAATATTCCGGGCAACGCGGAAGTTGCGGACGAAAGAAACGAAGCGGATTACAGACCGAAAACAACCGATAATGCCGGCGGCGGTTGTTCCGGCAGCATAGAAATAGTTGCGCTGCCCGCAGCCGTGCTGTGTTTTGCGGCGGCAATACTTGCGCTTAGGAGAAAACGTATATGAAAAAAAAGATAAGTTTAATGTTAGGGCTGGCGATTTTGTTTATTTTTTCTGCGTGCCAATCAAATGCGGGAACGATAAAGGAAGCCCCCACTTATGAGGCAGAGCCTGTATATAAATATACGTTTGACGTGTTGGGAGAAGACGTAATGCCGATCGGCGGGTATTATGCTCCGTTCAAGGGGTACGGTTTGAACGGAGAATACATCGACAGTACGATCACGGAAGAGGTGTATAAGGGGATCGAGGACAGCGGCGTAAACTTTATCATTGCTTCTACGATCGATTACAGTCTGGATCATGATAATGCCGTATTGTCTTACGAATTGGCGGAAAAGTATAACGTGATGCTTTTTATGCGCGATTCTTATCTGTTCAGTCTGGATTCACCTTATAAAGAGGCGATCGATGCGGAAAAATTTGCGGCGCGTCTGGAAGAGCATAAAAAATACCGTTCCTTTGCGGGATTGTATGGAAGAGATGAGCCGTTCGGATTTGAATTTCCCTATCTGAAACAAGTTTCGGACAGATTTTATGAAACGGTGGGCCAGGAGAATTCGACGGCATTGTATTTCAATTCGTTGTCGTATCAGTGTTCTGACGGTATGCTTACCAACGGTTGGGGAGACGGAAATATGCAGGAGGAATGGAACCTTGATATATATTTAACGGAGTATTTCAAGGCAACGGAAGGGGCGAAATTTTATTCTTACGACCTGTATCCTTTTATTAACAACGGCAATTTCCGCAGTACTTATTTTGAGAACCTTCAGCTTGTACGGGATCGCACGATGGAAGAAGGGCTCCCGTTTTTCACTTTTGTGCAGGGCGGCGGAAAATTCGATAACCAGGAGGAATACGATATACCTACGGAAGGCGGACTGTGGTGGTCGATATCCACGTCCTTGGCGTACGGCGCGAAAGGGTATCAATTTTTTACGTATGCGCACCCGGAAGTGTTTTTCAACGGGGAAAGCGGTACATGCGGACTGATCGGGCGTTACGGCGAAAAGACAGATCGCTGGTATTACGCGCAAAGGATCAACAAGCATACGGCAGCGATCGATCATGTGTTGTTGAACAGTGCGCATATGGGGATCATTGCAAACGGCAATTCGCCCTGTCCCATTCCGGAAAAAGGCAGATTGGACAGTTTCAGAGAGCTTACGTCTGTAACGGGAGCCGACTCGATCGTCGGATGTTTTGATTACCAAGGAAAGGCGGCGTATTATGTCGTGAATAATTCCACGGTGAACGATCAAGCGAAAGTTGTGTTGCATTTCAATGACCGCTACGCCTTTGAAGTGATACAAAATTCGATCGAATATAATTTATCCGGAAAAAATCTGGAGCTGACGCTCGGCCCCGGCGAAGGTGTTCTCGTGGTATTGAAATAAATACGGTAAAGCCGGGACTATGTTCCCGGCTTTTATTTCTTCGGCATAATAAAATTTATTTGTGAAAACGGTGGTATTTGACATGAAAAAACTGCATTTGATTTGCAATGCGCATATTGATCCGGTCTGGCAGTGGACCTGGGACGAAGGGATATCCTCAGCGATCGCGACGTTTAAGAGCGCCGCCGATCTGGCGGACGAATTTGACTATATTTTTTGCCATAATGAGTCGTTTTTGTATGAGCAGATCGAAAAAAATGCGCCAGAGCTGTTTGCGCGCATTCAAAAGCTCGTTCGGCAGAAGAAATGGCATATAATGGGCGGATGGTACCTTCAGCCCGATTGCTTGATGACGAGCGGGGAAACGCTTGTGCGCAACATCGGCAGAGGCCGCCGGTTTTTTATGGAAAAATTCGGCGTCAAGCCTGCCGTAGCGGCAAATTTCGATTCATTCGGCCACAGTATCGGGCTGGTGCAGATTCTTGCTAAATCAGATTTTATCGGATATATGACCTGCCGCCCCAACGGGATTTTTCAATTTGATTATCCGTCGCGCTTTTTCCGCTGGGTCGGCCCGGACGGAAGTCAAGTGGTGGCGACGTACAGCGGTTCGTATAATTCGGCGTTGGGAAAAGCGAAAGATAAAATTTTGTGGGAAGCAGGCGGCGCAGGCGTAGGCATGCTTGGGGCGGGAAAAAGGTCGAACATGGCGGCCACGGAAGAAGTGGACTATGTGCTTTGGGGAGTAGGCAATCATGGTGGCGGACCGTCGCGCAAAGATCTGTCGGACATTGCAGAAATAAAATTGGATGGAGTGTCTTTGCGACACAGCACTCCGGAAAAACTTTTTGCCGACGGAGTACGCGTCGGAGGCGAAGTAAAAAGTTCGCTTGTAACATGTATGCCGGGATGTTATTCGTCGATGGCGCGAATAAAACAGGGTTTTCGAAGGGCGGAAAACCTGTTTTATGCCGCGGAAAAAATGCTTACAGCCGCGTGTTTGGCGGGATACGGAGGGGATTTTTCTTCAATGCGGCAGGCTGAAGAAATGTTGCTGATCTCTTCTTTTCATGACATTTTGCCGGGGACATGCGTGGAAGAAGGCGAGAGGGAAGCGCTCGGAATGCTTTCCTCCTGTGAAAAAATTGCGCGGGATTGCCGTACAAGTGCATTTTTGTATTTTACAATGGAGCAGCCGCCGGCGGGAGAAGGAGAATTTCCTATATTTGTTTTCAATTATATGCCGTACGAGGTGCGGACAGTGATCGAAACGGAGTTTACGCTTGCCGATCAGAATTGGAGCGAAGATGTATATTTTGCTCCGCACGTTTACACGGCTGAGGGGGAAGAACTTTCCTGTCAGCAAATCAAAGAGGATTCTACGATTGCGCTCGATTGGCGTAAACGCATTGTGTTTACCGCAAAGTTGAATCCTCTCGGAATAACGCGGTTTATGGTGCGTGTCACGGAAGAAAAAAAGAAATTGCAGGAAAGGAATAAGACTGCGTCGTTCAAGGAGATACGATCCGTTCAATCGCTGCTCGAGGATCCTGTTATACCGGAACTTTACGACGATACGTCCGATCCTTGGGGTATGAGTGAGGAAGAATTAAAATCGATGGGACACAATCCGATTGATTTCCATGAAATGAGTTGCGAGGAGAGTCGTTCGTTTTGTGCTGTCGGTCAGGACTTATATCCTTTCAGGGAAATTGAAAACGGTCCGATTTGCCGAATTTTTGAAAGTTTACATACGGCGGGAAAATCCAATATGGCGGTGCAGTATAAAGTCTATAAGGATCTCCCATTTATGGATTTAAAGGTCACGCTTGAATTTATGGATAAAAATAAGCTGGTGCGATTGAAAATTCCTGTTCCGACAGAATTTATCGACGGCAAGCCGGTAGGCGACGGCCCTTATGTATGGGAACAAAAGCCGAAGGGAGAAACGGTTTTTCAGAAGTGGTTTGGGGTGCAGAATGGCGACGGGCGCATATTTTCGGTAATAAACGATGGGGTTTATGCAGGTAAAGCGGAAAAAGGTTTTCTGTTTCTTACGCTGATCCGCGGTGCGGGATACTGTATGCACCCGATCCCTGGTCGGGAACTGTATCCGCAAGACAGATATTTGCCGCGCATCGATTGCGGGCGTTACGAGTACAACCTTCGGTTGTTCGTCGGCAATGCAGCGCAGGTATGCCGGGAAGCGGAACTTTTTAACCAACGTCCTTATGCTTTAAACGTGTTTCCTGCAGGCGGAACACCTACGGTGAAAATCAAAGAAATTGTTTTGGAGGGAGATGTAGTCCTTTCGGCGGCCGAACCGCGTGAGGAAGGGTATGCGTTCCGCATCTATAATCCGTCCGATTTTGAAGCGGCTTTTCAGTTGAAGGTGGGGGATGCTGTCGTACAAGATGAGGCAAAAGCGAGGGAAATCGTAACGGTGATCGGCGGAAACGAAGGGCTTAGGAGCGATCATGCTGATCTGCATGGTTTCCGCAGAAAAAATATTGTGTAAGTTTAAAGAATAAGCACCTTGTCCGGATAAAAAGTTTCAGCTGTATTTGTTTCTTTTGCAATAAAAGTTGCTTTTTTGGTTGGTAAATTGAAACGGAGAGAGCCCGCAGAAGAAGCGCCTCTACAGTTTTTCGGGCAGATTAACGACAACACAGAACCATTTTTCCGAAAAGCGGAAAGAAGGGTTCGAATTTGTATGGTTTCTGTCCACCACGCCCCCAATATGTAGTGGTTTCTTGGTAGTGCTACTATATATTGTGGGGTATTTTTTATTTTTGTAAGTGGTTTTATGTAAAATCTATTTCAAAATCATAAAAATGATGTCAATTTTAGTGTCAAATCATGCGTTATTTGGTGTCAAAAACAGCGCAGATTTTGTTAGAAAGGCTATTTATATAGACACTTTGCGCGTCTGTGTAAACGTTCTGCGAGATGTCAACTTTGGAATGTCCAAGTAAATACTGCTGAATTTTAGGCGAAATGCCCGCTTCTTCCAGGCGCGTAGCGTATGTGTGGCGCAGAATATGTGCAGATACAGGAAAATCAAGTTTTTGAGATAGGCTTTTAAAAGCAAGCCGCACAGCGTTATAGCTTTGCGTAAAAATTCTTTCTGTTTTAGTGTTCTGCATTACTTGGTAAATATCGCCCGGCACAGGCACCGAACGAAACGCCGCTTTACTCTTTGGCGGCTGTATGATTTCTTTTCCGCCGATAAAAACAATATCTTTTGACACGCTCACTTTTCCGTCTTTTAGATTAGTAACGGAGAGTGCCAATGCTTCGCCGATGCGCAGTCCCGTAGACAATAAAAACTGAAACAACAGAAAATGCACAGACGATTTTGCCGCCGCAAGAAATGTGGCTTGTTCGTCCACAGTCAGCGCGCTCCGCTTTTGCGGGGCGTGTTTTTTTATTTCCACCTGTTCGTAAGGGTTCTTTTTAATTATGCCCGTAACAAATGCTTTTTTAAAAAGCTGTCCCACATACACAGCGCAAAGGTCGCGCGATCTGGACGGCGGCAAGCTCGTAAAAAACTGTTGCAGATCGTCCGTTGTAATGCTGCCGATAGTCTTACCGCCGAACGCTTCCACAGCCTTTTTGAGTGCGAAATGCAAGGTTTCAAGGCTCTTTGGTTTAAGGTTAGGCTTCTTATACTGTTCTACCCATTGCGCCGCGTAAATCTCAAATAATGTGTTGTATCGGTATTCCGTTTTTTTCTTTTGGGCGTTGGAGTGCTGTTTAAATAATCCTGTATTTTTTTCTGTACTTCTGCGGTTGTTTTGCAGTAAAAATATCTTTTTTCGCCGTCGCGCATAGCATAGCCTTAAAGCGACCGTCCGCGCGCGGTTTTGAGTTGATGGGTACTCCGGATAAATTGATTAACATGGTTTCGGTTTTCTCCTCTGTGGAAAAACCGCCGTCATTGTTTAACACTTTGTGGATGATTTTGTCTTTATTAAAGCATAAACCTTACTTCTACTACCCTTCCAAGAATAATAAATTCGTCTTTGTCTGTAACCGGTATCAAATCATAAGCAGGATTTTCTGGCTTTAGAAATATATTATCCCCAAATATTTTAAAGCGCTTAACAGTCTGTGCCCGATTCAGCATTGCAACAACAATATCTCCATTTTCAACACTTTGCTGCTTATGCACAACAAGTACTGCGCCGTCTGCAATCCCTGCATTTATCATGCTATCGCCGTGAACGCGTACGGCAAAGTATTCTTCTTTCGGGCGAAAAGATATATAGATATACCCCTCAAAATCTTCTTGCGCTTCAATCGGAATGCCCGCCACAACTGAACCCAACAGCGGGATAGGGTAATAATCCTGTAATTCGATCTCGTTTTGAATGGCGGAGTCTTGTTCTATTTTACGGCTTGTGTATATGCCGAGAGCGCGTTCTATGGCTTCAACTGTATCAGTGCGGGGGTTGGGCGTCCTTCCTAAAAATATGTTTGTAAGTGTTGTTTTAGGGATACCTGATTTTTTTGCTAATTCATCATAAGATAAATGCAATTCTTTTTTTCTCTCTTTCAGTCTTTGAATGTCCATTTTCAGAAACCTCCTTATTTTAAGTATAAAAAAAATTTCCAAAAATTGCAATATTTTTTAAAAAAATACTTGACAATTTCCGAATATGGGAATATAATACAATCGCAAATTCCCAAATATGGAAATTATATGTTGGGAAGATGTATAAACACTGCTGGCCAAGTACGGGAATCTGTGGAAAGCAGAAGCTTTGTTAGATCAAAAATCGAAGCATTCAGCAGGTGTTTTATGGTAAGAATATTCGGGAGGATTGAAAAGAAAATGGCGGAACTTTTGATTTAACTACTGCTGTTGATTTGGATTCGGCGATATATGCCGAAGATAAAAGACGAAGAGCCGGGATAAAGATAAAACATGCATTTTTAAAAAATTTCAATATTTATGGAGAGGTTTTTTTATGATTAAAAATTTAGATTTTAAAATTCAAAGAATAGTGTTGGCAAAAGCTAAGTTATTTTTAGCAATGGATAAAGGCAAGCGTATAGCGGCGGTTTATTCTTTTTGCAAAAGGAGGGTTATGTCTCATGTTCAAGCTGCAGCAAAAAGTGGGTGGTATCTTGTTAGCAAAACGGATAAGTATGGCCCATATAAAAATAAAGAATATGTCGTCTTTACCGTTGTTTCAAAAAATATAACGGTACAAATTGCATTTAACGATGACGATGACAAAATTTATGTTACAGGTTACTTACCTGAGCGTGGCGGTTGGTATGGATGGGAGGAGTATTTTATTGAAAATCATCAATTGAAAGTTAATCAAAAAAAATTATAATGAAACAGGAGATGTGGATTTAGGAGACGGTGAAGGTTCTGATCACGGTAGTGAGTCCGGCGGCAGCATAATTATAGGACAGGGTCAGACTATTACAAATTCTTTGGAAATCACTAAACAGCCGGATAAGCTTGTTTATCGCGAAGGTGAATTTTTTAACAGGCACGGTATGAAAGTATGTCTTGTTAAAACGCTTAAAGATAAGGACGGTAAGATTTTACAGCAGGATTCGCAAGAAATCACCGATTATCTAATAAATAAAAATAATCATAGACTAACGCGGGCGGATGATAATGTAATTGTATTTATTTACGGTGCAGCGGATGGATTATTTGTGAATAACGTATTTAGCGCGCCTGTAAAAATAAAAGTAGTGCCTGCTACGGCAAATTTGAAAAATAAGGAGTGTAATGCATTTGGAAGTTATCCGAAAGTAGATTTGTTAACAGGAAACGTAACACATGCATGCAGTGATTTATCGATAGGTGCAAACCGCAATGCAATATTGATTTCTCATGTGTACAACGCAGACGCAATAAAATTTTATAATAGCAAATACACAAGTGTAGGAAACGGATGGAAACTTAATATTCAACAATATATTCTGAATATAAGCGAAGTGCTGTATTATATTGATTCGCTTGGCTATATGCACGAATTTTCGGACAATTCGATTGATAAGTCAGGAGAAATTTATCAGGATATAGACGGGGAAGGATTTACCTTAAGGAAAAAATATTTATTTGACGGACAAGAATGTTATTTGCTGAGTGATTCGGGCGGAAATTATATGCTTTTTGATCCGGACGGAAAAATGATAAGGATGATCCCTGCTCCGTGTAATATCAATGCTCTTTCGGATAACAGAGCGATTGTTATTGATTATTCTGGGGATTATCTTGTAAAGGTATATGATAACAAGACGAATCAAACGTATATAAATTTTGAATATGAAACGATTGAGCGAGATGAAAATTCATCGATTACTGTTTTAAATAAAATATCTGTCGTTTCCGATAATAGTTCCGCTCAGAAAACAGTTGAATTTGTTCATGACAAAAACGGTAATCTGCTATCCAGCAAAGTGGGGGATATCGTTGAAGAATATCAGTATTCAAGCTTTGGTTCACGTCTTGTCAGGGTTGTTTCGGGAGAAACGAAGTGCGCTGCTGCTTTAGAGTATGACAATACATACGGACGGGTCAGTAAATGCAGTATGGGGGTTATAAATTCAGACGGTGAATTTGTCGAAAAAAATAGGAATTTATTTTATTATATCAGCAGGAAAGATATAGAAACAGAAACGGAAGAGTATGCTGACGAAACAGAAATCATAAGGACTGAAATATTAAATGAAAAAGGCATACGTATGGTTTATATGTTTAATAATCAAGGCAACATTATTTCTTCGTTTGAGCAGTCTTCTGGATATATGACGTTGCAAAATGAACCGGGGGTTCTGTTAAGTGATACCGGAGACGGCTACGGAATTAACGGCAAGTTTCTAAAGTCATATGAAGAATGTATAGAAGTTGATAAAATGATAATAACTCGCAAAAACGAAGAGGACGCTCGTCATTTTGTTGCTTCATTTTATGTAAGACTTAATGAAGATATAGCCGATAATTTACAAGCGGTAATGCGTTATTGCTATAAATCCAAACAGAATATAAGTTATGTAAAAATAGATCAGTCGGCATATAAAGTTTGGCAAAAAGTCAGTTTGCCGATTTTTGTGGAGGATAGTGAAGAAAGCGAAGAAAACAAGGAGATCGAAGAGGTTGAGCTGTCGGGTATTTCAATAGGGATATTCAACAGTACAGGGAATCATATTCCATTTGATAGCAGCTCGATCTACGTGTCGCCCTGTTCGGTAACATCAACCGAATTGTCGGAAAATGGAATAACATCGGAATTAAAAAATGTAACGGATGTAGAAGTAACAGGACTAAATGGAGATATACAGCATTTAAGCATAGGAAAAAAAGTTGAAACAAAAATCCTTAATTCCGGGAAATATTATGCCATTAGTTATATAAATCAGTCAATAATTTTAACCTATCAGGATTTGCTCGAAACGGCCAAATCGTTATATTCCTCGGCGAAAGGTGAGGCAGAGTTTTATTACAATGGCGGGAAGAATAGAGTTTATGGTATAACGAAAGTTAAATTATTCGTTGGAAACAAACAATTTTCCGTGTTTAATCGTACTACGGGTCAATGTAACTTTACGATGAAGCAAATTTCTGAAGATAATAGTGCAGTAACTGTTATAAGAAATTCTTTTAAACCGGAAGGCGTGTTGACTGAAACAGAGATGAAAGTCGGTGATAAATTGTCAACGACGAGTGAATTGAATACATTTGACGGCAGAAAGCTTTATGAACAGGATGCATATAACGTAAGGACGATATATGAATATGATAAATATTATAATCCGATTAAAGTAAGTTGTGCGCAAATACTGCCAAATGGCACGCAAGGCAAAACTATGTTGCTGAGTAAAGTCCAGTATGACAATAACGGTGAGTATGTTCTTAATTCTTCTTCAGGATTTTCTTCAAGCGCGTATACTTATAATAGACCGTTTGAAAGCATTACCAGCCAAACAACGCGCTCATTCAGCATGGCGAGTGGGTTATATTCCAATACGCCATTGACACAATATCCGAAGTACGATAAAAATAATCGCATCACTTCCGTTGCTATAAACTACGGCAGCGAAGAGATCCTGAAAAACACGGTAACTTATTCTGAAGGAAAAATCAGAACAGTAACCGATGGTAGCGTTAAGTACGGCATCAAATATGATGCAGTGAACGATAGCGTAACGTATACCATTTTTGACGGAAATGTCGAAACAGATATTCAAAAACATTCACAACAATATAATTCGTCATCAAAGCAGACGAGTTCATCGGATATATATTATCGTGGTGAGCAAACGGATACCATAACGGCAATTTCAGATAAATACGGGCGAGCTGTTTCTGTGACGGACGGACAGAAAAAAATAACGTATGAGTATACTTCCTTCGGCGGATATCCCGGTGCAGCGCTTTTGTCGAAAGCTTATGATGCTTATGAAAGCAGGTCGTACAGCTACGCTTACGATTATAAAGGTCAAATGTGCGGTTGGTCGGCGTCGGATAAATCTTTGTCTGTTCAGCAAATATCCGGTACCGAAACGAAATATGTTATTAATGGCAGTACTGACACAGAGAAGTATAAGACAAAAACTATATACGACGAAAATGTTGTCAATCAGCCGAGGATCACGGGAACGGAAGTATACAGAGATTTTGATGGCAATTTCTATGACGATTGGTCGTCTGTTTCGCTTTATTCTACAGCGTATACATACGATGAGCTCGGCCGCGTACAGAGAAAGGATACAGGAGGAGGGTATTACAGCTATACCTATTACGACGGCAATGCCGGCGCGATGCCATATATAAAATCGGCGACATATTATCGCAAAAATAATGCCGACACTCTGAAATTCAGCTATACGTATGATGGTTATGGCAACATAAAAACCGCAAGTGCCGGTGATACGTCAGTATCTTACGGGTATGATCAGATGAACCGGTTGAAGAGCGAGACAATAACGAAAAACGGCAGCACGCAGACCTACGAATATTCATATTACACGGAGGGTAACGGCAAAGGTAAGCTGAAAGATATAATACTTGACAACAATAGTTACAGGGTGTATACATATAGCGGTCGCGGCCAGATAAGTAGTTATACGCAAAGAGGCAGTAAATATTCCTATACCTATGATAATTACGGTAATGTAACATGCAAAAGCCTAGCCGGCGGGGTACAGAAATATGCATGCGAATGGGAGCGTGGCAATTTATTAAGCAAAGTAACAACAAGTAATGGAACAAATAGCTACGAATATAACCGACAGAATGTAAGATTTCGCAAGACTGTAGGAGGTGTGGTAACAAATTATTACTTAGACGGAGCCAAACTTTTGGGAGAAAGCCGCAGCGACGGGAAAGAGATAAGGTACTTCTACGATGATGGGGGAATAATCGGATTTTCCTATAACGGAGCAAATTATTTGTATATAAAAGATCTCTCCGGTAATGTAGTGAAGATAGAAGATGAAAGCGGAAATATCGTCGGGGAGTACAGATACGACAGTTTTGGCAATACGTCGGTAAGCAATTACAGCGGAACGATAGGCAGCATAAATCCCATACGCTGGAAGAGCTATTATTATGATTCGGAAACGGGCTTTTACTATGCGAACGGCAGATATTACGAGCCGTCGCGCGGCGGATACATTGATGCGATCGAAGCAGACATAGTGGAGGGCAATGCCTACAACGTATTGGGGCTTGACCGCAACGGGATAATGTGCCTGACACTTCTAATGCTGGCGCCGTACAGCGCAACGATAGCAACGGTATTGCAATTATTTGTGGATCCCGAATATGACATAGACCGATACACAGCGAAGGAAGAACCTCCGACCTGGTGGGAAAAACACTGGTGGGAAATAGTGCTGGGAGTAGTCAACATAGTAGTGGGTGTAGTGCAACTTGCGACCGGCAATCCTATGGGCATAATCAGCATAATATCGGGTGTAGCGGGCATAGTGGGAGCATGTTTCAGCGAACAGCTGGCAGGCGCGATCGGGATGGCTGCAACGGGAGCGCAGGCGATAGTAGTAGGGTTGATGTCGCTGACATGCAATTTGGCGTACGGGATAATAGCGATGGTAGTAGGCGCATCGTGTGTGGCGTTCGGAACGGCGGAAGCACAGGAATCGTTGGGCTATGGCAACTGGATAAAGGACGCAGGAGTCAGCGAGGGATGGTACAATAGCTTGATGGTCGCGGCAAATGTCGCGGCGATCGCAGTCAACATGGTCGGAGTAAAGCAATGCTTCAAAGAAGGCACGCTGGTAGCATGCCTTAACGAAAACGGAGAAGAAATCCAAAAGCCGATTGAAAGCATAGCAGTAGGTACGTTGGTGCTAGCATACGACGAAGAAAGCGGCAAACAAGCATACAAACCCGTAAAATGATAATTATTTTAATTGTGAACATCAAAAAAGCGTTATTATAGCCACAGAAGTAGAATATAATCCAAGTTATCCAACTGCAAAGTTTTAAGATGATTTAATAAGGGACTACCCTCACGGGTAGTCCCTTATTAAAAAAATTAACATACTGAAAAGCAGTTTTGTAACTGGAACGCTAATAAAAACGGAGCAAGGTTACACGGTAATCGAGCAAATCGAGGGCGGCGAAAAAGCATACAAACCCGAAGGTATGGCGAAAATGAAAATGTCAACATTTAT
>CASEWU010000070.1 GCA_949291725.1 uncultured Bacillota bacterium | reverse complement strand
GGCGGTTCCGTTTCTCATGTTTTCCGGATGTAGACACAAAGTGGACAATTCGGAAAACACGATCGAGATCTTTGCCTACAAAGCGGGCTACGGTGTGGATTGGCTGTACGCAATGGAAAAAGTTTTCGAAGACAGGACAGATTATGAGATCGAGATCAAAGTGCAGAACAGTGCGGACGTCGTGGAGAGCATGGTCAAAACGTCGAGCACGACGGTAGATCTGTTCGTGGTCGGGGAAGTCTGGGATCGTTACATCGAACTCGGGCCCAAAGCGGTGCAGGGATACGAGTATTGCCTGGAACCGCTGGATGATGTCTATGGATATACGCCGGCGGGAGAAAATCAGACGATCGGCGATAAAATGTGGGACAATTACAGAGATTTTTATAAGATGGCTGTCGTGGAAGACGGTGCCAAAGCGGAACATTATTATGCGATGCCGTGGGCGAGCGGTCTGACGGCGCTGATGTACAACGCTTCGCTGTTCGAAAAGGCGGGACTCACGCACGAACCGCGCACGACGGACGAATTGTTAGAGTACTGCGCGACGCTCAAACAGGCGAATATTCTCCCGTTCATGTATTCGGCAAAAGTCGGTTACTGGGAATACCTGTTCTACCAGTGGTGGGTGCAGTACAATACGCTGAAGGGATATGATAATTTCTTCAACGGAAAGGTCTCCGACAACGCGATCCCGGATCCTGTAGCCTCGATGGGGATCTTTGATCAGGAGGGGATCTATACGAGCATGGATATCATCCAAAAGCTTTTGGATCCCGCAAAAAATTATACATATAATCTGGCGGAAGACGCAGATTACGGAGATGCGCAGGCGCTGTTTTTGCGCGGTACGGATACGGACGGTGCGATGATGCCTGCTGCGGACTGGATCGAAAACGAAATGAAGAATATGGCGGGCGGCGGACTGGAGATCGGAGACGTTCTGCCCATGCGCACGCCGATCAACAGCGCGATTTCGGATAAACTTTCCTATTGGGCGGAAAGCTCTTCCTACAGTGAAGCGCAGCTGACGGACGAAAAGCGTACGCAGTACGACAAAAATCTGCGCGATCTTGTGGATTATGCGGACGGCGTGAGCACGCAGCTTCCGACGTACGGTACGGAAGAGGATGTGAAAGAAGATCTGCGCATTGTCAGCGAAGCGCGCTCGGTGCGCTATTCGATCGGGCTTTCGCATTCCTGTGCGATACCCGTGTATGCGACGGCAAAAACAGGCGCGAAAGAATTTTTGAAATTCATGGCGTCGGACGAAGGCCTGAAAATTTATTTGGAAAACACAAACGGCGCAAACCTTCCCTATGATTTCGACATCAAGAGCTGGAGCGGTTACAGCGGCCTTTCCGATTTCGCGAAGAAAAAGTATGAACTTTACGAAGGGGCGCAGTGGTTCCCCGTTGCGGCAAAATATCCCTCGGCCTATCTGGGAGGACTGCAGCCGGTTTATAAGAGCTCGACATTTGAAGTGGCGCTCGGCTCGCGCGACCCGCAGGTCAAAAAGACGGCGGCGGAACTCGTGCAGGCGACGATCGATCATTACAAACCGATCATGAAGAACGTTCTTGATTATGCGGATCTGATTTAAAAAAGGGGAAACGTGTAATGAAAAAAATAGCGAAAACGGCAGTTGCCTGTCTGTTGGGTGCGGTATTTGCGCTGAGCGGATGCGGCGGAACGGAAAGCGGCGGCGCAAACGCCGTGATCCGTACGGCAAACGGGGCGGATAAGATCTTGCAAAGCTATGATACGTCCACAATGGACGGTGCCGCGTTCAAAGAGCGCTTTGACAAGGTGCTGAGCGACAAGTTTTCCATACAGACGTTCCGCAACGAATATGAAAGCGAACAGATCATCATTACGCCCGACAAAAACGTGAGCAGTTACAAGGTAAGCGTCGGCGATTTTAAAAGCGGAGCAAACACGCTTTCCGCTTCTGCGTTCGATGTGCGGCATGAATATTATCACCGCGTCGAATCCATTTACGATCCGGAATCTTCGATGCTGCCGGGAATGTATCCCGATGCGCTCATTCCGATGCAGACGGCGCAGGAATACGGTTTGAATACGATCCGCGCGGGAGAAAATCAGGGCGTATACATAACGGTAAAGGTCCCCAAAGAACAGGCGGCGGGAACTTATACCGGAACGATCACGGTCGATCTGGACGGAAAGGCATATACGCTGGAAGGGACGGTGGAAGTGCTGGATTATACTCTTCCCGATTCGGTCAGCCTCAAATCGAGTGTTCCCACGCAGATCGGTTACTTTATGAACGGTGAACTGAACGATACGCAGGAAATGTATGAAGTGTACGGGGAAGCGCTGAAAGAATACAGGCTGGGCATCCAGTATCTGAGTTCGTTCTACCCTTCCGGGTCGCGCACGGCGAGAGAATGCGCGCTGTATGACGCAAAACTTGCGGTGGAAGCGGCGCAGAATATTTCGGTGCCGTCGTATGCGATCCGCGTCTTTGAAAAGAGTTCGCCCCAGTTTACGGACGGCTACGTGCTGAACGAAGAATATTTTCTGGAATATCTGAAAGCATACATCGACGTCGGAACGGAAAACAAAGTCGATCTGTTCAAAAAGGCGTATGTATACATGGGCAACATCATCGACGAACCGGATGTGGGGATGTTCTGGGACAGAGCCAATTATGTTTGCCGCCAGTTTGACAGCGTGCTGGCGCAGGCGGTAACGTATGCGCAGAGCAAAAACGCGCCGCAAGATATGATCGAGTCGCTGCAGGGGCTGGACAACATTGTTACGGGCAGGTATTCAAGTAAATTACAGGACGTACAGACGTATTGCCCGACGATCGACGTGATCGGAGACTCGGCGACGGTGGAAGATTACCGCCTGCTCAAAGAAAGCGGGAAAGATTACTGGTGGTACACCTGTACCCTGCCGAAGATCCCGTATCCGACGGTACATATCGACGATAACGGCATTTCGTCGCGGCTGATGGGTTGGATGGCAAAGGAATACGGCGTTTCCGGATATCTGACGTGGGAAAGCGCCTATTATATGGAGTATGTGAACGATGTTTCCGTAGACTTGAGGGGGATCGACTTGTATGAAAACGTACACCGCTGGCCGGACGCGTACGGGGACGGATTTTTCTTCTATCCCGGCAATGTGTTCGGACTGGGCGAACCGATACCGGCATTGCGCCTGTTCACGGTGCGCGACGGTATGGAAGATTACGAAGCTCTCAACGATCTGGAAAACCGCTATGCGGCGATGTCTGCGGAAGCGGGGGTAACTTTGAGTGCGGACGGCGTGCTGAATGAGATCTACGGCAAATTGTATTCAAACGTCAAGACGTATTGCACAAGCGAAGATATACTTGCGGCGAAAGATTCGCTGGCGCGCCTGCTTTTGCTGGCGGAAAAAGGGATCGCCGTTTCCGGATTTACCCTGCATACCGACGGCAGCATGACGGCAGAGATTTATTCGGGCAACGGCGTGAAGGTGAGTCTGAACGGGAAAGAGCTCAGCTTTACGGGCGGAAAATGTGAAGTGTCCGCGCAGGACGGCTTTGTCATTGAGGCGGACGGCATCCGTTTCGATGCGCAGGGAGCCAAAGTCCTCGGCTGGGCAAAGACGGAAACTTCCGATGTCGTTGTATATGACGGCGAACTGAATCCGGCGGAGGACGCCGTGCAGGAAGAAGAAGGCATGACGGGTGCGGTCATTCCCGCAAACGGACGCATGGATCTGTCGCTTTCCAAAATAAAAGTAAACAAGGATACGGGCAGCCTTCTGGTCGAAATTTATCTGGACGGAACGGAAAGAGTCAGGGCAAGCGTGGCATTGTACGGAGAGAATCGTTCCCGACTGCTCGACAGCGTATATCTGCATCCCGGGAACAATATCCTTCGGTTCGACAGGGTCTGCGACCTTGACTGGAGTGCGATGCTTGAAGCGGAATCGCTGATCTTTGTCTTTGAGAATGCACAGCCGTTCAGCCTGCGCACCGGCGCGGTGGGATATACGGCATAAGGAGGGAACGAAATGAAAAAGTGGATTTCCTTGATCCTTGCGGCGAGCTGTGCTGTGAGTATTTTCGCGGCTGTGGGTTGCGAACAGAAAACGGAGGAAAAGCCGCAGGAATATGTGTCGGCGCTGCCTGTCATCAGCGACTTTGAAAGTCTGGACGAAGTGTATGCTCGTATGAGTTTCAAAAACCGATTCGGGAAAGTGAGCCTGAACGAAGACAAAAAATATGTTACGAGTGGAGATCGTTCGCTGCGCCTGGAGGTACACGGAGATTATGTTCCGAACAGTACACCGACGCTGATGCAGGTGAATTTTACGGGGTTGGAACGGGAAAATATTCCGTATGTGGATCTTTCTTGTCTGGAAAGCGTGCAAATGGATCTTTTTAACGAGACAGGCGCGGAACAGACGCTGGAACTGGCGCTGGTCATTGACGGAGTAACGACCGACTATCAGAAGGTAACGGCAAAAGCGGGTGAGAATAAATTGCTCACGGCAGAATACGACGTGAAGGGTTTAAGCGTTGGTTCGGATATGACGAAAGCGGAAGCGCTCGTCATCAAATTTCCGAAAGCGGAAACGATGGAAGCGAATGCGAATCTGTTTTATCTGGATAATCTGCGCTTTACGTTCCTGGATGCGCCGCCTGCCCCGATCGAGGTCGTGCTGGATGAAAACGAATTCTGTTCCTTTGACAAGGCATATCAAAAATATGTGGTGCAGGCAGGGGGCGTTGGCCCGACGGAAGGCTGTCAGCCGATTTTGTCCATCAATACCGATCTGCAATACTGTAAGGATTATACGGGCAGAAGTCTCAAAGCGGTGCTGCCGCGCGGGACGGCTCCGATTAACGACGGGTGGCCGTATTTCACCTTTATCGACAAGCTTATGGATCAGTTTGATTTTGTCTCTCTGACGGAACAGAATGCGGATTTTGTATTCGATGTTTACAACGAAGGTGGTGCTTATAATTTCGGACTGGAAGCGTGGTCGGACATTAACGGACTTAAGAGCGGATATTCGTTTACGGCAAAGAACGGCTGGACGGAAGTGCGCGTTTCCATGCAAGAATTTTTGGGCGTAACCAAAAATGAACAGATGTTGGCGGCAAACGTAACACAAATCGTGATTTCTTACGGAAAATTCGATGCGCCCGACAAGGCTTTTTACTTTGATAATTTCCGCTTTGAATTTTCGGGAAAAAATAATTAAAAGGGATAGGGGGATATCATGAAGAAGATCTTGTTGGCATTGTGTGCGGCGGTATGCGCCGCGTCGCTGACCGTGGCGGCTTGTACCACGGTGGTGAAAAAAGAATTCGAAGCGCCCGAGCAGCCGGCCCAGAAAAGCCTGGAACTCGGTTCGGATTTTTCCATTCCTGCACTGACGGGAAAATACGGCGACGAGACGATCACGCCCACAGTTTCCGTAACGCACGGCGGCCAGACCGTGGAAACGGAAGGAGGAGGCTTCCGCTTGGATAAAGCGGGCGAATATACCATCACATATACGTTTACATACGGCGACGGGCAGGTCTATACGATGACGCAAAAAGTGATCAGTGTGGATGAAGTCGCTCCCACGGTCGTGGTCGGCGAGATGGAAGGAAAGTACGATTACGGCGAAAGGGTTACGATTCCCGCGATCACGGTTGCCGATCTTTCGGGCGAAACGATCACGCCTACCGTTTCCGTACATTTGGGGTCTGCGGACGGAAAAACAGTGAACGTTACGAACAATTCGTTCAAAATCGAGTCTTACGAGCAGCATTTCATCGTGGCGGAAGCAACAGATTCTTCGGGCAATAAAGGTACGGGTGTAGCTTCCTTTGCCGTCGTGCAGGAGGGTGAACTCGAATTTTTCAATTCCTCCTCGTACACTCTGAAAAATTATCTGACCGACAATACCGAACTTGCGTTCAATACGGATGCACAGTATATTTTTGAAGGGGAAGGCTCGGCACACGTAAGAAATACAAACTCCGGCGCGATTTATCCGGGATTTATTCTCCGCAACATCTACGGCACTGCGTTCAAGGGTGCTGTTTCGGCGGTCATGTGGGTATACAACAATTCGGCGGGAACGGTCAACCTGAGCGCCGTGGTCTGCGAACAGGGTACGGAAAAAATCGAAGAAAAGGGAACGATCGCCAATTTCTCCGCTCCTGCGGGAATATGGACGAAGATGGAACTTTTGGCCGAGGATCTTGCAAAGGTCGGCGATCAGCAGTTTTTGAAACTGTACATGGGCCAGAACCTCAACCCCGAACTGTATGCGCAGCTGGATCTGTATTTTGACACATTCAAAGTTTACACGGCGGATACGCTGCCCGCATACAGCATTGAGCCGCAAAAAATTTTGCACAATTGCGAAGGCGAAGACGAAGTTACTGTTTTGACGGCGGATCAGTTAAAGGGCGCGACGGATGCGGAGAACATCACGGCAATGCTCTATAATCTCGAGACGAATGAGTCGACGCCGCTGAAAGGAACGGCGCAGGGGATTGCGATCCCGGCGGTTTCCGGTAATTTCAAAATTTATTATCTCTATCAAAACGGCACGGACGGTGTAACGGCGGAACAGGATGTCGTTTTGTACGACGAAGCGACGCAGCATCTTTATCAGAAAACGTATGGCCTTGTCGATTTTGAAGAAAAGCTGGCTCTTTCGGATACGGAATTCTATCCTGCCGGCGCCGGCAATGCGGTGTATTCGAAAGCAGAGGAAGGCGGCGAACACGGAAACGTGTTGCAGATCGTCAACAACCCCAATTCCGCATGGACTTTTACACAAGTGAAACCTTATGTTGCCGCGCAGATGGCGGCGGGCGATTCGCTGAAATTCGATATAAAAATCGAAAAGACGGACGGAGTCGTAAATTATGACCTGCGCATATTCAAGGCGGGAACGGAAACCAACATTCAAAGCGGCAAAGATTACTGGTTGAACAAACAGACAAATTTTGATGAGTGGATTACGGTTGAAATGACTGGCGAAGCCGTGGCAAATATCATGAACGACGGCGGTTTCGCGCTCTATGTCATCATCAACGGGGAGAGCGCAAGTCTTTACAACTACACGTATTATCTGGATAATATCCGTATAGTAAAATCCAATGTTACCGAAGACGGAACGCGTACTCTGGAGACAATTTTAGCGGAAAAATTCCCGTCTGCGGAAGCGGAAGTACTTGAAATCAAAGACGCGGAAGGCGCGGCGTATCAACTTACGGAAGGTAAATTTACAAAGAGCGGCACGTATCAGGTGCGCGTAAAAGTATCGAAGGCGGGCTATAACGCCAACGAATACACCCTGCAGATCTCCATTGCGGGCGCAGATCTGATAGAGGACTTTGAAAAGCCTTACGATGCGTCGATGTATCATCTGACTTCCGACAGCAACGTTGCCGAAGTCAGCATCTCCGCAGAGCGCGCTTATTCGGGAACGCAGTCGCTGAAAGTGGCGAACGGACAATGGTCGGGTTCGACTTTCCTGTTTGTTTCGCTGACGGACGAAATGAAAGCGGCTTTGACTTCCGCGAGCAATCTGAAACTCAGATTGTATCTGGACAAAGCGACGAGCGACGGAGCGAGTTACAATCTCCGCATCACGACCACGGTGAACGGTCAGCGCACGTTCTTTGCGTATATGGACAACATCGCCACAGGAGAATGGCTGGAGATCACGTTCAATACGGAAGACGGCGGCAAGCCGTGCAATATCATGGATATTGTAGAGGCCGGCGGATTCACGGTGCAGATCGAAGAGATCGGCGGCGTAAACAGCTGGGCGTACAATTATTACATTGACAGTCTGGAAAGAATTACAAAATAATAAACGTATCGTGCCGCGCTCTTTGGCAAAGAGTGCGGCGGCTAACGGGGGTAGGCATGGTAAAAAAGGGTAAGTGGATCTGTTTTCCGGGCGATTACGAAATGATGCTGGCGGAAAAAGTCATGGCGAGAAGGTATATGCGCGATTTTCCGATCGGCCCGTTCTGGCGGGTAGACAGTCCTTGGCATAACGTCAAATTTTACAAAGAATTTACGCTTTCCGAAGAAGATACTCTGTATTTTGAATACGAAGGCAGGATCAGCGTATATTTTTACGGGTGGGACAAATATCTGTACGGATTTGACGGAAAAGTAACATTGCCGGCGGGAAATTATCGGATGGAGATCTGGCTTTACAATCCCTGCGGCCTGCCTTGCCTGAAAATTGACGGAAAGGAAGTCTGCACAGACGAAAATTTTCTGGTATCGTACAATCAGTTTCAGCTGCGGAAAAGTTTCGTCTGCGATTGCCTCGACATGACGCCGAACACCTTTTGCTTTCCAAGGCGTGAAATTTCTGCCGCAAGCATAAGCAAATGCGCGGGCGGTACATTATACGATTTCGAAAAGATACGCATGTGTTTTGTGGAGATCGCAGGCTGCGCCGATCGGCCCGTTTTCTGTTATTTCGGTGAAACGCTGGCGGAAGTCATGAGCGATGAATTCTGCGAGCAGATCGCTTTTTTCAGACCGGGCGGGAAATATGCGACGGATACGAGCAAGGCGTTCCGCTATCTTCGCATCGTTGCGGACGGTGCCTACACGCTGAAGGTGGAAGAGGAATACAACCCGTCGGCGCAATCCATGGTATACGAGTCATCGGATAAGCGAATGATGCAGATCATCGAGGTGGCAAAACACACGTTTTCGGTCTGCGACCGCGAGTTTTTCCTGGACGGGGCAAAGCGCGACCGCTGGCTGTGGGGCGGCGATGCTTACCAGGCATTCAAGCTCGAATATTTTGTATCCTGCGATTATGCAAAGATCCGCCGCAATATCATTGCGTTGTGCGGAAAAAGCCCTGTCGTTACCTATGTCAACCATATCATGGATTATACTCTCTATACGATCATGTCGGTATGGGAATATTACTGTTTTTCGGGCGACAAATCTTTTGCGGAATACATCTTTCCGATGCTGGAAGAGCACATGCATTTTGTGCTCGGACGTACCAACAAAGACGGGTTCCTGTATAAACAGCCGAATGACTGGGTTTTTGTGGACTGGGGAGATTTGAATACGGACGGCGAAGTATGTTTTGAGCAGATCTTGCTGTATCTTGCATTAAAAAGCATGTGCCGTCTGGGCAGCCGGATCGGTAAAAACGTAACCGAATACGAATCGCGCGCGGAACGGCTGCGCCAAAAGACAGACGAAGTTTTCTGGGATGAAAAGCGTGGGGTGTATCTGCACTCCCGCATCGACGGAAAAACGGGCGAATGCGTTACGGCGTATGCGAATATGTTTGCGGTTTTGTATCGCTTTGCAGACGCGGAAAAATCGCAAAAAATCCGCCGCGCGTTGCTGGAGGATACTTCCATACCGCAAATCGACACGCCGTATATGCAGAGTTACAAGCTGGCATGCCTGTTTGAAATAGGCGAATGGAAAGCGGCTTCGCAGGAGATCCTGTCTTACTGGGGCGGCATGCTGGACGCGGGTGCGACGACCTTCTGGGAAGTGTACCATCGCGGCGAAACGGAGGAGACGTCCTGCGAAATGTATGGCAGAAAGTTCGGCAGAAGCCATTGCCATATCTGGGGCGCGAGCGTGCTTTATCTGATTCCCAGGTATTTTTACGGGATCCGCAAGGACATAGCGTTCGGGGAAACGTTTGAAGTGCGTCCCGTGCCGGAGCTGATCGAAGGAACAAAGATCGAAGTGCCTCTCAAACGCGGGATCCTGCGCGTGCAGTCGGAACAGGGACGCATCAGTGTCTTTGCGAGCGAACAGGACGGGGAATTGATCATAGGAGAAAGACATTATGCAGTCAAAAGAGGAAAACTTCTCATTGTCGGAACAGACGGTATTTCCGATCAGCGCATTCACGCCGCCACCTGACGGCTGGTTATGTATCGACGGCGAAAAACAATTCCTGAAAGATTTCCGTACGGCGGAGCGGTACCGCGAACTGCGCAACTGCGGTTTTACGGAAATGATTTTTTCGGGAGAGACGAAATACGAAGGCGAGCCTTTTGAAGGTTCGTCTTTGAAAAAAATGCTTGATCTTGCGCAGGAATGCAAATTGCGGGCGATCGTATTTGACGAGCGAATCCTGCGCCTGACGGCGGACGCAAAAGAGCGGATCGTCGGTGAAATTTTCAAGACGCAGAGGGAGCTGAATGCTTTCGTTGCGAAATGTCTTTCCGATTACAGTTTTCACCCTGCGTTTTACGGCGTTTCGGTTACGGACGAGCCGATGATCGGGAAAAGGGAAGTGATACGCGAGATTTGCAAGGCGGTGCACGCGGCCTGTCCGCAGGCTTTTGTGCATACCTGCTTTCTGCCTTTTATACAGGACCGCGGCAGGTTGGAAGGCGCGTTCGGCAAGGGATATGCCGACGGTTGGGCCGCGTATCGGAATTACATACGCAAAATGTCTGCAAGCGGCATCGGCTATTTCGGTTACGACGCCTATCCTTTCGGAATGTGGGAAGGAAAAAACGATATGTGTGCCGGATACTTGCGGAATATGCAGGAAGTCGCGCAGACTGCGCAAAAATGCGGCGTGCCTTTTCATATGACGATCCAGTCTTTTTCTTCGGGCGCGGCGGACGAATTGCGGCGGGTCGATGAATCCGATCTGAATTGGCAGTCCAATCTGGCGCTGGCCTTCGGCTGCACCAAGATCTATTACTTTACGTATTGGCGGTTTACGACGCGTACGCGCGATCATTTTACCTCGGCGATCATGGACGACGACGGTTCAAAACTTTTGTACGATGAGGCGCAGAGAAACAATGCGCTCATTTGCCGAACGTATCCGCATATCGCGGGGGCGCGCTATGAAGCGTCGCGCATTGTTGCCGCGCCGCATGCGAACAAGGCGATGCAGGGATTGAAACAATCCCCGATTCCGCAAATCTATGCCTGCCGCAGTCAGGCACCGGTGCTGATCAACCGTTTGGACAAACAAGGCAAAAAGGTGTTTTGTGTTTTGAATTTGCGGGATTGTTACGAAAAATTTGTAAACGTACTGCGTTTTCGGGTACAAAACCAAGAGAAAGAGATCCTGATTCTCAAGCGCGGCGAAAAAATGCGGCTGGAGGCGGATCAGGGCATTTTCGCACTGGCTTTGGAACCGGGTGAAGCGGTGTGGATCTTGCAGGAAAAGGAAAATCTTGCATAGGGAGACGGAGATCGATGGAAAAACGAAGATTTGCGATTCTTGGCTTTGGCAGCAGAGGACAGCTGTTCGGGGATTTTATTGCCGGGGATGACGGGGCGGAACTTGTCGCCGTGGCGGATACGGCAAAAGTGTGCAGAGAAACGGCTCGCGACAAATTTCATGTACCGTCCGACGCAATTTTTGACAGTGCGGAAAGTTTTTTTGCAAAGGGCAAAATCGCCGACGCGCTGTTCATCTGTACACAGGATAAGGATCATCGCGCCCATGCGGTGCGGGCGATGCAGCTCGGCTATGATATTTGTCTGGAAAAACCCGCAGCGGCAAACTGGAAAGATTGTTTGAAAATTTACGCCGAACAGCAGAAAACAGGCAAAAAAGTAATGATCTGTCATGTGCTGCGGTACAGTCATTTTTACCGTACGCTGAAAGATCTGTTGAAGCAGGGCGCGGTCGGTAAGATCGTCAACGTGGGGCAGACGGAACACGTCGCTTACTGGCACGCCGCACATTCGTATGTGCGCGGCGCGTGGCGCAATACGGCGCAGAGCAGTCCCATGATCCTCGCAAAATGCTGCCATGACCTCGATATCCTGTTCTGGCTGATCGGTAAACCTTGTGAAAGCGTCGCTTCGTTCGGAAGTCTTTTGCAGTTCAGAAAGGAAAACGCTCCAACAGGCAGTGCGGATTATTGTGTCGACTGTGCGGTCGAAACGCGCAGGGAATGTCCTTACGACGCCTATAAAATATATAAAGATATTTATAAATCCAATGCGCCGTTTTTGGGGAACAACAGTCTCATTCGCGGGAAGGCAAGCAACGACGTGGACGAGATCTTAGGCTCGCGGGAAAATAAATTCGGGCGCTGCGTCTACCATTGCGATAACGATGTGGTCGATCATCAGGAAGTGATGATGCGGTTCGAAGGCGGCATAACGGCACGCCTTACCATGACGGATTTCACAAAAGAATGCCATCGCACCATCCATATCTGCGGCACAAACGGTGAGATCGAAGGGGATATGGAAACCAATCTCATCAAAGTAATGCCCTTTCTCGGCGAAACGTACACGATCGATCTGACAAAGGAATTCCAGGATTTCAGCGTGCACGGCGGGGGAGATAAGCTGCTGTACCGCGATTTCTGCGAGTATCTCGGAACGGACAAGGAATCGGAAACACGCACCACGCTCAAAGACAGCCTGCTGTCGCATTATATGTGTTTTATGGCGGAAAAAAGCCGCCTCGCGGATGGGAAACCGCAGAAAATACTCTTTTAATTTTTCATTCGGTTTTTCAGCGCGCACAGCGGCCGTAGTTTGCATGCTCAGCATTTTTGTTTCGGTTTTCTGTAAAACGCCGCGGCCCTGTCGGGTCAGGCAAAATTTTTATGGTTCGGTGAATCAAAGGACGGGGTTACGGCTTCCGTCCTTTCTGTTTTCAAAAAAATCCTGCGCTCCGCTTTGTTACGATATGTCGGCGTTTTTTTGTAAATATTGCCGTTTTTTTATATTTTACGCGAAAAAAGTGCGCGGGGAGAGCTTATATTTTGTTTCCTTTTTATGATTTATTACTTTAAGTCTTGTAATATTTTTATATAAAAAAATAACTTTATTGACAAGGTTGCGGGATATATGATATGATTTTTAAGAATGATTGCGCGTCAGAAATTTTGTAATCTGCGTAAAGAAGACGAGAGGAATGTTTACTCGGGCATTCTGTAAGGATTTTGTGTATACGTATATTGCGTTTGACAGGAAAGAGACGGCCGTTATGGTGCTTGTGCGTATTTTCGGCGGCTCTGTTCTTTGCCGACACTTAAGATCGGGAGCGCTTCGGCTTTTGTTCGGAAGGAGTAAAGATGAATAAAATATTCAGAAAAATCGTGGCGTTTGTGGCGGGCGGAGCGTTATTGCTCTCTGCGGCGGCCTGTGCGAAACCGATCCCTGCGATGTCGGATGCAGCATTTACGGTGGCGCGTACGGCATCGGTGGATATGTACGGCAGAACATCGTATGCAAGTTATGAAACACAGGAAAACAGGGACGTGGGGCTTTTTTATTTTCTGTGGCTGGGAGCTCATGGGGACAAGGTCTATGACATATCGGATCTACTTGAGAACAATCCCGATGCGCTTTGGGATCCGGAAGGAACAGAGGAAAGCCCGACAGGTGCGTATCATTTCTGGGGCGAGCCGCTCTACGGCTACTATCGTTCGGATGATCCGTGGGTGATCACGCGGCACGTAGAGCTCTTTACGATGGCAGGGATCGATTTTTTGGGCTTTGACGTAACCAACGCGGTTACATATGACAATGTGGTCAAACAGATGCTGAAAATTCTGGATAAATATCAGAAACAGGGCTGGGACGTGCCGAAGATCATGTTTCTGACCAATGCCGATTCAAAAGAAGTGATCCAAAAGCTGTACGAGACGTATTACAAGGAAGGTTCGGAGGATTGTTATCCCGATCTTTGGTATTTGCCGAACGGAAAACCGATGATCTGCGGAAATCCGCGCGATTTTTCCGGGGACAGTGAGATCGGCAATTTTTTTGATATCAGCAAAACAGATTGGCCGAACAGTTCCTTTCATGACAAGGAAAGTTTTCCGTGGATGGACTGGCAGTATCCTCAAAGGAATTTTAACGGAACGATCAGCGTTTCCGTGGCGCAGCATATTGCCAGCCGCATGAGTTTGCAATCGGAGAACTGGGGCAGAGGATTCGATCCGATGACGTTTAAAAACGACAGTGCACGCGCAGATGAAGGGACAAATTTTGAAGCGCAGTGGAAGACCGTATTCAACAACCTCAGGCAGGACGCATCTTCCGTGCATACGGTGTTCATGACAGGCTGGAATGAATGGATCGCCATAAAACTCGCACAGCCGGATGTGTATTTTGTGGATACATTCAATAAGGAATATTCGCGCGATCTCGAAATGATGAAGGATGGGTACGGCGATAATTTTTACCAGCAGATGTTCCGCAACGTGAAAAATTTTAAGTACAAGGAACCGGAAAATTATAATTTCCCTGCAGGAAAAGAAGGAGACTGGTCAAAGGCCGTAACGTATCTTGATTTCGAGGGTGATGCGATGGAGCGGAATTTTGCGGGGTACGATCCGGATATTACCTATACGGACAAAACGAACCGTAACGACATTGTCAAAACGGAAGTGATGCAGGACAGCAAAAATTACTATTTCAGGATCACGACGGCTTCCGATATCACAGAATACGAGCAGGGCGACGGGAACTGGATGAATATCTGGATTGCAACGGCGGCGGATCGCGATTACAGCTATGTGATCAACCGCGAATACGGAAAGCTCGGGAAAGTCAGCGCGGCGGGGTATGAAATGTCGGCCAATGTAAATGTCAGTGTTTCGGCAAACGTGATGACGGTAAAAGTGTCCAAAGACGCGTTGGGCAGCCCCAAGGCACTCCGCATTCGCGTTTCGGACAATGTAGACGCTTCCGATCCCATGAATTTTTATATTCAGGGCGACAGCGCACCCATCGGAGCGCTCGGTTATACATTTGGCAATTTCTGATGAGGTTCTTCAAACCAGAAAAGTAAGGCTACAGTCAGAATTAACGGTCGCTGCAATCGTAATTTTCCGTAAAAGAGCTTAACAGATCATCTTAATAAAAAGCGGTCGGATTTGCGGCCGCTTTTTCCTTATGTTTTAAACTTTGAGCGGAG
>CASEWU010000069.1 GCA_949291725.1 uncultured Bacillota bacterium | reverse complement strand
CGAGCATCGTGCCGAAATTGGTGATCGGTACGAGTGCGCCGCGAAGACGGTAAAAAAGGTAGCCGTGTTCGCGCTGAACAACGTGGCCCACCTCATGGGCACTGACGGCGACTGCCGAAACGGAATTGGAGTCATAAGTGCTTTCCGAAAGGGTAACGGTCATGGTTTTCGGATTGAAGTTGTCGGTGAGCCGTCCTTTCCCGCGCGCTACGGTAATTCCGTACACGTTATTTTTTTCCAGAAGCATGCGCGCCGTGTCGCTGCCTGTCCAGTCGGTAGATGTGGGCATTTTGTCGTACTTTGAAAAAGTGGTGTGCACTTTGGCGCTCGCCCATGCAGAAATCAGAATGCAGGGCAGCAGAATAATGCCCGAGATCAGATAAACAAGATAAATATCCAGAAACATGATTTTTCCCTCTGTCTGTATTATAAAGCATATGCAAAAAAAAGTCAAAAAATTTACAGACAGGTAAGGTATTGCCGTAAATTAATATGATTCTACGGGAAGAATGTTTGTAATGAGGCCGTTTTCTGTTTCAGCCCGAAAAAATCGGACGTCAAAAATATTTTCGGCGCGGCGGTAAACGAGTCCGACTCCGTTTATTTTTCCGTAAACGCGATAAAATATTTCTTTTGGGATCGCAGCGGCGCAGAAATTACCGAGATATTGTTGCAGAAGCTCGGCTTTTTCTGCCAGTTCCGGCGCAAGATATGCGCTAAAGTTTCCGCCTGCGGCTATTTCCTGAAAAAAAGCAAACGGTAAAATTTTTGAGTCCAGCTTTTTTGGATCAAAATCTTCCCTTGCGGAAACTTTTTTTGATTGCATGATCAGTTCTCCGTTTTCCGCGCTGTATTCCGTTTGCACGGTATGAGATGCGATGTCGGAAAACGCCTGCGTAACGCGCAATAGATCGCCGCATTCGAAGGAATGTGCTTTCAGTTGCAGAGCGCGCTTTCTCCCTGGTGAGAAAAAACCGAGAAATCCGGAAACTGGGTCATGCACGCATAAAAATGTTTCGTTTCCGATCTGTTTTTCCTCGATCGAGTAGTTTCCGCTTTGCGGCAGGGGATAAGTATCGAACCCTGCGCTGTCCTGAATACACAAAAACGGTCCGCCGCATTCAAATACCGTTGCCTGCATGCCTGCGCCCCGTCCCTGGCATTTTCCGTCAAAACCTGCCTGGCGCGGGATAAAACGCGCCGCGTAGATCATGTTGTAACAGCCGCATCGGTAGATATCGCAGCACGCCGGAGGTTTTTGAAAAAAACTCTCTCCCGCCACAAAGGTAAGAGGCAGTAAATTTGCGTCGACCGGAATAAATTCCGCAGGAATATGTTCGTCCACATCCGCACAGAGTTCATTTCCGCTCAAAAAACCGGCAGGTGCGCCGCCTACGCGCAGTACGCACGGTACTGCCGCCGAAAAATAGATCCGCATGATAATTTTTCTCCCGTAACGTCGCTTGCGACGTCTTTTGTTATTTGTATGTATAAACAAATGAAAGTATGTCAATAAAAGTACAAACCCCAGGGAGGTAATTTTATGGAAAAGATCAACGGTTACGCACGGGAAGAAGCGGAAGAATTGGTCCGCAGTATAGCAGAAGGAAAGAAAAAAGGCAAAACACTGACATCTTTGTTTTCAGAGTACGGGAAAAAACATGGCAGGGCAGGCGGGAGCGTCCGCAATTATTATTATAAACTTCTGAAAACGCAGAGTGAGCCCGTCCAAAAAGTATTGGAAGGGAAAGACCTGCACGCCGAGCAGGTTCGCCCTTTTACGGAGAGCGAACGCCAGGAAATGTTAAAAGAGATCCTTTTGGAGCGGGGAAAGGGTTTTTCGGTACGTCGATCGATCGCAAACGTATGCGGCGGAGACGAAAAGAAGATGCTGCGGTACCAGAATAAGTACCGCAACATGCTGAAAAAACAGCCCGAGGAAGTGCGGGCGGCGGCAGAAAAATGGGGTGTGCCGGTACAGTCCGACCGCCGTCCCGCAAAGTTGCTTGAAAAACGCTTGCAAGCCGAGATCGATGCTCTTTACGGAAGGCTCGCCATATCGCTTCGCGAGGAAAACGCCCGTCTTCGCGAAACGGTGCATCGTCTGACGGAAGAAAACGAACTTCTCCGTCGTGCCAGCCGCGTCAAGAAAGCAATGCTTGCCGCCAATCGGAATGCGAAATAACGGGTAAATCCGCTTTTGCCGTGATTTTCGGAATACTGTATATTCTCACGAATTTCGCACATACTTCGGTTATGGACGAATCACGTCCGTTCGGAGGAAATACAGTATGGAAAAATTTATTGCAGGAATGGCCGCAGGCGCGGTTCTCGGCGCATTATGGGTCGCCAACAGCAACAAGACGCGCGCCCTTGTACAGAAAGGTCAGGAAGAATTTAAAACAAAATTGGACGCTTATATCGATGAGAAACTGGCGTCTTTCCAGCAAAGCGGCAGCGGAGACGAAACCAAGAAAAAAAACTGATTCCGTTTGCATAAGCGCGGCTAAATCGATCTGCCGCAGGACAAGAGCAGCAATTATTTTAATTGCGGCTCTTGTCCTCGACCGAAATGAAAGGGCGCCCGTCTGCGCAAAAATTGCGCAGACGGGCGCTTTTTATCAATAAAATCAGATTTCTTTTCTTGAAAAGCAGTATGAAACGGGCGCAGGTACAGGATGAATGCGCAGACGGCGGTTTAAAAATTAAATACAAGACAGTGTATGTAAATAAAAGGGCGTGCCGGCAGATCCGGTAAACGCGTACAAAAAACGCAGGGGATATTACAATTTTTTTACATGAAAAATACAAAAAAGTTCATGCAAAGAGGCTGTGCTGTGTTATAATGGAGAAGATAAAAGGAGAGAGTTATGCCATCCACGTATGCACATTATGTATTCGGAAAACAGATGTTGGAGCGTTTCCCGCAGTCATTGGCGGAAACGGCGCGCAGCCGCAGGGAGTTGTATGATATCGGACTGCACGGCCCGGATATATTGTTTTATTATCATCCGCTGACATCGAACAGAGTGAACGCTGTAGGGTTCGGGACGCACGAACGTCCGGCGCGCGAATTTTTTGCGAGGGCGAAGGAAGCGTGCCTGCATGCGGAAGACCCCGCGGGGGCGGCGGCGTACGCTCTAGGGTTTGTCTGCCATTTTGCTTTGGACACGGAGTGCCACAGTTACATTGAAAACAAAATTGCGGTTTCGGATGTGCGTCATACGGAAATCGAAAGTGAATTTGATCGCATGCTTTTGGAGAAACAGGGGATCGAGCCTCTGTCTGCAAAGCTGACCAGTCATATCGTGGCGTCGGTTCGGAATGCGGATACGATCGCACCGTTTTTCGAAGGAATTACGGGAAAAGAGGTGTTAAAGTCTCTGCGGTCCATGTGTCGGTATAGCGAACTGTTGCGCGCGCCGCATGCATTGAAACGTTTTTTTGTAGAAACGGTCCTGCATTTGTCGGGAAATTATCGGGAGATGCACGGCATGATGATGGCAAAAAAGCCGATCGAGGCGTGCAGAGACAGCAATCTGAGACTTGAAAAACTCATGCGCAAGGCGGAAGATCTGTGCGTGCGGCTTGCGGAGAATTTTATGGGATATCTGGAGGGAAAGGCAGAGCTTTGCGACACGTTTGACCGTACGTTCGGTCCGAACGGGAACTGGCGTGAGATTCCTGTTCTGAGTGAAAAAGAGGAAAAAAATTATGAAGTTTAAAATGACTTCTCTGGAGAAAAAATGGGTATGGTATGATGTGGGAAATTCGGCGTTCACGCTGCTGGTTTCCACACTGTTGCCGATTTTTTTTAATACGGTAGCGGCGTCGGGCGGATTGTCGGAAGACAGCTATCTCGCATACTGGGCTTATGCGACGAGTATTTCCACGGCTGTCGTGGCTTTGCTGGGGCCTGTTCTCGGTACGGTATCCGATCTTCGCGGCATGCGGCGGAAAATATTTTCCGCGGCGATCCTGTGCGGGGCTGCAGGATGCGTTCTGCTCGGGTTCATGCAGCATTGGCTGTGGTTTTTAGTGCTGTTCGTGCTGGCAAAATCGGGCTATTCGCTCAGTCTGGTCGTTTATGATTCCATGCTCTGCGATGTTACCGAGCCGGAGCGTATGGACGAAGTTTCTTCCCGCGGTTATGCCTGGGGATATATCGGCAGCTGTGCTCCGTTTTTGGTAACGGTGGTCATTTATGTCCTGTATGCGATGGCGGGGCTTTTGAGTATGTTTGCCGCCATGCTGCTCGTATTTGTTGTCATTGCCGGGTGGTGGATCGGCTGTTCTTTTCCGCTTTGGAAAAGTTATCGTCAGAAACATTTTGTCGAACCTTGCGGACACCCTGTCCGTACAGGTCTGAAAAATCTCGGCGGCGTGTTCAAAGAAGTGGCGCTGAATAAGAAAGTTCTTTTCTTCTTGATTTCGTTCTTCTTCTTTATCGACGGCGTCTATACGATCATCGATATGGCGACCGCTTACGGTACCTCTTTGGGATTGGATACGACCATGCTTTTGGTCGCTCTGCTCGTAACGCAGATCGTGGCATTTCCGTCGGCGATTCTTTTGGGAATGCTTTCGCGGAAGATAAAGCCGCAATACCTGATCATGGCATGTATCGTCGCGTATTTCTTTATTACGGTCTATGCGGTATTTCTCGATCAGATCTATGAATTCTGGATCCTTGCCATCTGCGTCGGGTTGTTTCAAGGAACCATTCAGGCTATGTCGCGCGCGTATTTTGCGAAGATCATTCCGCCTCAGAAAGCAGGGGAATATTTCGGCATTTACGATATTTTCGGCAAGGGAGCGGCGTTTATGGGTACGTTGTTGGTCGGCATTGTAACGGATGTTACCTCAAATCAGAGCTTTGGTGTCGGGGCGCTCGCCGTTATGTTTGTGATCGGACTTGTTTTCTTTATCGTTGCGGTGCGCTGCAAAGAAAGACCCGTATGCATAGCACAGGCGGAAATGCATTCTTCCCGTAAGGAATGCGATCAGAAAAATGCTTCCGCAGAAAACTGAAAGTTCAGTCAAACCATTGCTGCCCATAAGTGCAAAACGTAGAAAATTATTTATCAAATGAGTTTTGAAATTTTCGGCAAAGCGCCGCGCAATTTGCGCGGCGCTTTGCCGTCATCATAAATATAAGAAGCAATACCTCATATGAAGTGTTCAGGTGTTTTGTTTAGAATTTCCCATATACCCGTGATATTTCGGCAGAAACTTTAAATTTTACAAATTTATTGCAAATAATGAAAAATTTGTGGATAATTATTTGTTATACTATGTGTGCAGGTTTGAGGAGAGGGAAAACTTTCCGATCTGCATCCTTTGCGGCGTTTCTTTCTTTTTCATGCGCGCCGCAAGGCTTTCAACAGCTCACACCCTCAACAACTTTTTCTTACGGTACCGGCCGCGCGAAAAGCGCGGCCGGTATCGGCTTTTACAGGGTAAAACGCAGTTGAAGACAAAGATTTTAATAACAGGAATAAAGTTTTCGTTCAGGCGGAAAAGGTCAATTGAAATTTTAAAAGCGCAAGAATTACTTTGTCCGTAGGAAGCGTGAACGGGCTTCGATGAAAGGGCGCGGACAGCGGTTAAAGGGTACACAGGCGGCGGTTAAAGGGCAAGGGCGGCCTTTCGATATTTTTAAGGGAAACATGGGACAGACCTTAAGAGGGCGAATTTGAAAAAGAAGTGAAAGGAAGTCGGAGATTGTTGGAAAAAGAATAAAGTTTGAAAAAACTGTGGACGGCGGAGCGGGGAATATGATATACTATAAATGCGATTAAAAAATGGCGGCAGGAGGACGAATGGAAAAGCGAATAATCGCCTTTGATATTGGCGATAAAAGGATCGGGGTGGCGGCGAGCGATCCGTTCAATACGTTTGCGTTGCCCGGTACGACTTATTTCCGGACGAAAAGTGCCGCGGCGGATGCCGAAAATCTGGCGAAGATCGTACAGGAGAAGGATGCCGGGCTGATCGTATGCGGATTGCCTCTGAATTTTGACGGCAGTGAATCGGTGCAGACGGAAAAGACGCGCAGGTTTGTGGAACTGCTCAGACAGAAGACGGACGTGCCGATCGTATATGAAGACGAGCGGTTCACGACGATGGAAGCGGAGCGGGTGCTGATCAGCGGCGGAGTGCGGCGAGAAAACAGGAAGCAGTCGATCGACAGCATTGCCGCCTCGTATATCCTGGAGGGTTATCTGAATAAAAAAAAGAAAGGAGAGACAACATGAGCGAAGAAAAGAAATTGCACGAAGCGGATTGTGATTGCGACGAATGCTGTGAAGAGGAAGTGAACGTAGTGGAGCTGATCGACGATCAGGGCAAAGTTCACAAATGTTATCATATCGGTACGATCGAATATAAAGGCGGATGGTATGCATTTTTCCAGGCCGCAGACGAGAACGAGGAATCGGAAGAGGATGAAGTTACCATCCTGCAGATCGTCGGCGATGAGGGAAAAGAGGAACTTGTTCCGGTGGAAGACGATAAACTTTTAGACGAAGTATTCGAAGAATTCTGCCGCGTGATGGAAGAAGACGAGGACGCGGACGAAGCGGCGTCTTTGGATACGGACTATGAGGAAGGCTGCGGATGCGGCTGCAAACATCACGATCATAAGCACGAGAAATAATCGGTAATCCGTCAAAATTTTCGAAAAAAGCTGCGGCGCGCCCTTTGAATGGCAGGGCGCGCGCGTTTGCATGTTTTTAAGGATAACGATTCTTTCACAGATTGCGGAGAATTTCATAAGAGCAATTATTTTTGCTTGCAAAAATAATTGCGTTATGGTAAAATAATAAGGCTATAAAATTCACACCTCGGGCGTGTCGTATTCCGTTCCTGCAAAATCTCATAAGGCAGGCTGTATACGATCCTGAAAGCGTTCGTGGGAGGAAAAAACGGAGGTTTAATTATGGCAGTTATCACTATGAAACAGCTGCTCGAAGCAGGCGTGCATTTCGGGCACCAGACAAGGAAATGGAACCCGAAGATGAAGAAGTATATCTTTGCGGCTCGTAACGACATTCACATCATCGATCTGCAGCTGACGGTCGGCCTTGTGGAAAAGGCGTATGCGTTTGTTGTAGACACCGTGAAAGCGGGAAAGAGCATTTTGTTCGTCGGAACGAAGAAGCAGGCACAGGATGCGATCAAAGAAGAAGCGGTGCGTTGCGGACAGTTCTATATCAATTCCCGTTGGCTGGGCGGCACGCTGACCAATTTCAAGACGATCCGTTCTCGTATTGACCGTCTGAACAAACTGGAAAAGATGGAAGAAAACGGGGATTTCGACCTTCTGCCCAAGAAAGAAGTTCTGGGTCTGAAGAAGGAAATGGAAAAACTCGAAGCGAATCTCGGCGGTATCAAAGACATGAAGACGCTTCCCGGCGCTATGTTCGTCGTCGATCCTCATAACGAAGAGATCGCGGTGAAAGAAGCGCGCAAACTGCATATTCCGATCGTAGCGATCACGGATACCAACTGCGATCCCGATCTGATCGATTACGTGATCCCGGGCAACGACGATGCGATCCGTGCGGTAAAACTGCTTTCGGGCGTAATTGCGAATGCAGTCATCGAAGCGAACCAGGGCGAAGCGGTGAATGCGGAAATGCAGCAGGCCGCTCAGGAAGTTGCCGAAGGCGACGTTTCCATCGAAGAAGTAGTGGAAGCGGCGGAAGAAGCACCTGCAGACGCTGAGTAATCGGAAGTCAAGAAAAACAGAAAAAAGGGAGACACGGAAAAATGGCTATTACGGCAAGTGATGTAAACGCACTGCGTCAGAAGACGGGCGTAGGCATGATGGATTGCAAAAAAGCGCTCACGGAAGCGAACGGAGATATGGATAAAGCGATCGAGATCCTTCGCGAGAAGGGAATGGCGAGCGCGGCAAAGAAAGCGAGCAGGATCGCGGCGGAAGGCATTGTGGACAGTTACATCCACATGGGCGGAAAAGTCGGCGTGCTCGTGGAAGTGAACTGCGAGACGGACTTCGTCGCACGCGGCGATCAGTTCAAAGCGCTGGTTCATGATATCGCTCTGCAGATTGCGGCGGCGAAACCTTTGTATATCACGAAGGAAGAAGTTCCTGCCGAAGTTCTGGAAGAAGAGAAAAAGATCCTGAAGATCCAGGCGATGAACGAAGGAAAGCCCGAAGCGATCGCCGAAAAGATGGTACAGGGCAGAATCAAGAAATATTACGAAGATTTCTGTCTGTTGGAGCAGCCGTTTGTAAAGGATTCTTCCAAGACCATCAATACGCTGATCACGGAAGCGATCGCGGCGATCGGCGAGAAGATCACGGTTCGTCGTTTCGCGCGCTTCGAGATGGGCGAAGGCCTTGAAAAGAGAAAAGACGACCTGGCAGAGGAAGTCGAGAAACAAGTTTCCAAGATGAAAGGTTAATGCAAGAGAAGGCGCACAAGTGTATATTTGTGTGCCTTTCTTTTCAGTTTCGGGTTTGTTTTTGCGTTCTCTGCGCGGCGGTATATCGGCGGATGCAAGGGTACGCTTTTCGGCCCGAAATGCAAAATTCATACAGCGGGGGCTAACATGGAGTTAAAACCGAAATATAAACGTATCATTTTGAAGTTATCCGGCGAAGCGCTTGCCGGTGAGAAGGGATTCGGACTGGACGAAAAGATCATAGCGGGAGTCGTGGATCAGCTGATCCGTATTCACGATCTGGGCGTGGAAGTCGGGATCGTGCTGGGCGGCGGAAATTTCTGGCGCGGCAGACAGGGAACGAACATGGACCGCACGACGGCAGATCATATGGGAATGCTGGCGACGGTCATCAATTCGCTGGCGATGCAGGACGCGATCGAACAGCGCGGCGTACCTGTTCGGGTGCAGACGGCGCTGAACATGATCAGCGTTGCGGAGCCGTTCATTCTGCGCAAGGCGCTTCGGCACTTTGAGCTCGGAAGGATCGTGATTTTTGCATGCGGTACGGGCAACCCGTACTGTTCGACGGATACGGGTGCGGCTCTGCGTGCCTGCGAGACGAATGCCGACATACTGCTTTTGGCAAAAAATGTGGACGGCATTTATGACAGCGATCCGAAGGTCAATCCGAACGCAAAGAAGATCGACAAGATCACGCATATGGAAGTGATCAACCGCGGCCTGAAAGCGATGGATACGACGGCGATCACGATGTGTATGGACAACGATATTCCGGTTCTGGCGTTTGCGCTGTCGGAAAAGGACGCCATTGTCCGCGCGATCTGCGGCGAAAAGACCGGCACGATCATCACGAACGAATAATTCCGCACGCACGGCGGAAAGCCCGCTGCCGCATGCCTTGTTCGAAAGGAGAATGGGGTGCGGACTTGAACAGTGCGCGAGAAATTTTAAATGGAGGGATACCATGGTCGATAGCGAAAAAGTAGAAGAGATGCTGTTGCTTCTGGAAGAAAAGCTGGATAAAACGGCGAGTGTTCTGCGCGAAGAATATACGAACATTCGCGCCGGAAGAGCGAATCCTCATGTACTGGATAAAATTCAGGTGGACTATTACGGAGCGATGACTCCGGTAAATCAGGTGGGCAATATTTCGGTGCAGGATGCAAAATGCCTGGTGATCAGCCCGTGGGATGCATCTTTGCTCAAAGGCATCGAAAAGGCGATCCTTGCATCGAATATCGGACTGACTCCGACGAATGACGGCAAAGTGATCCGTCTTATTTTCCCCGACCTGACGGAGGAACGCCGCCGCGATATCGCCAAACAGATCAAATCTTTGTCGGAGGACGCGAAAGTAGCGGTGCGCAATCTTCGCCGCGACGCGATGGAGTCTCTGAAAAAGATGAAAAATAACAAAGAAATATCCGAAGACGAATGCGCGTCGCTGGAAAAGGATGTCGAAAAGACGGTTTCCAAGGCGATGGAGCAGATCGATAAGCATACCGCCGATAAAGAAAAAGAAATCATGTCCGTCTGACAGGGCTAAGGTATGAAAAGAATAAAATTACCTGTCCATATTGCGTTTATTATGGACGGAAACGGCCGTTGGGCGAAGCGCAGGTTTCGTCCGCGCGGATACGGCCATAAAATGGGAGTGCAGAATATGTTTAAGATCTGCTCCCACGCGTTTGATCTGGGAGTCAGGATCGTAACGGTGTATGCTCTTTCCACGGAGAATCTTTCCCGTCCCAAAGAAGAAGTGGATGAACTCTTCGATCTTTTCCGAACGTTTTTCGGGAAGAAAAAAGATAAAATGCAGGAGATGGGCGTCAAGATCAACGTGGTGGGCGACATTACGGTACTCCCGCCCGACATTCAGGAAAGTATTCTTGAGATGATGGACGAAACGTCGCATCTTGTTCGGGGACTTTTGAATATTTGTATTAATTACGGTTCGCGGCAGGAGATCATCCGAGCCGTGAACGCGGCGGTATCGTACGGCCGTTTTGTGGATGAACAGAGCTTTTCGTCGCTTTTGGAAACGGGCGGGATCCCCGATCCCGATCTGATCATCCGCACGGGCGGAGAACTCAGACTGAGTAATTTTTTGTTATATCAGGCGGCTTACAGCGAACTTTATTTTTCGGGAAAGATGTGGCCGGAGTTTTCCAAACGCGATCTGGAAAAGGCCATCGAAAATTATTCCGCGCGCGACAGGAGATTCGGAAACGTGCAGGAGGAGTGAGGAATGCTTCGTACTCGAGTCATTACGGGAGCTGTATATTTTGCCGTCATCGTTGCTTTTTTTGCGCTGCGACTGGTCGATGCCCGCTTGTTCGGGATCCTCATCTACGCGTTTTCGCTGATCGGAACGTATGAAATGGTTCACGCGCTTTCGGGACCGCACATTAATGCCCAGGATACCGCAGAACCTCCCATGCCCATGAGCAAATCGCAAAAGTTTGTCGTCTATGCCTATGCGATCCTGTTTACGCCCTCCTTTTACGTGGCGGATTTTATTCATGAGCGTGCAGGATTCCGTTGCCTTTTAACGCTGTCGTTCCTGTTTGCGCTGGTGCTTTTCTGTCTGTTGGTGGTAGATCATAAAAATACGGACATCAAGGGTACGGGCGCGGCACTGATGTGCGGCTTTTATCCCACGGCGATCCTTTCCACGACCATTCTGACCAATGCGCTTCCGCCGCACGGTGCGCCCGCACTCGGATTGTTGCTGATCTTCGTCATATCGCCCGTAACCGACACGTTTGCGTTTTTTGTGGGAAGCCTCTGCAAAGGAAAAAAACTATGTCCGACCATCAGTCCGAACAAGACGGTTTCGGGAGCGATCGGAGGGATCGTGTTCGGCAGTCTTGCGAGCATTCTTTTGTACTGGCTGTACACGTTGGCAACCGGCTATGTCTATGAAGGTGTTTTCAGCGGCTGGGCAGGCACGCCATGGATCGTATTTGCCGTGATCGGGCTGATCTGTTCGTTCATGACAGAGTTCGGCGATCTTGTGGAAAGCGTGATCAAACGCAAATGCGGCATAAAGGATATGGGCAGGCTTCTTCCCGGACACGGCGGAGTTCTGGACCGCATTGACGGAACTTTATTTGCCAGCACGTTCATATATCTTGCATTTATTCTCGCGGTTTTATGAGTGTGAGGCTTTGAAAAGAAAAATGCGGAGCGGTGCTGACGGCACCGCTCCGATTGTGTTTTATCGGAAAATTCCGAAAAATCGGGTTTCGCTTAAATCCGATCGTCATAAAAAATTTTTCACGGCATATATTGAACGGAAGGGAAACGTATGAAAAGGATTTCGATCATCGGGAGCACGGGCTCGATCGGCAGACAGGCAATCGAAGTCTGCAGGCGGTATCCGGAACGCTTTCAAATCGTCGCTTTGGCGGCAAATACGGGCGGAACGCTCTTTGAAGAACAGATAGAGCAGAATCGGCCGGAATTTGCGGCTCTGCGCACGGAGCGGAATATAAACGTGCCGAAAGGGACGCGCTTTTCCTGTGGGGAAAAAGCGTTCGAGGAGGCTTGTTCCTATGAAAATGCGGATATAGTGCTCATCGCAGTAACGGGCTTTGCGGGGCTGAAAGCGGCGCTTTTAGCGCTTTCTGCCGGGAAAGACATTGCGCTTGCAAACAAGGAAAGCCTGGTCGTGGGAGGGCATCTGGTCATGCCGCTGGCGGAGAGGAAGGGGCTTCGCATCCTTCCCGTAGACAGCGAACATTCTGCGATCTGGCAGTGTCTGAACTTCGACAGAAAAGCGCCGTTCCGAAAAATATTGCTGACGGCAAGCGGCGGGGCGCTGCGCGATGTTCCCATGGAAAAATTGGGGCAGGTAACGGCAAAAGACGCCCTGGCGCATCCGAACTGGAGAATGGGGCCGAAGATCACGATCGACTGTGCAACCATGCTTAACAAAGGCTTTGAGGTAATGGAAGCGATGCACCTGTACGGGGCGGCGCTTTCTCAAATCGAGGTGCTGGTGCACAGGGAGAGCATCGTGCATTCAATGGTGGAATTTGCGGACGGCGCGGTGCTGGCGCAGATGGCAATGCCTTCGATGGAATTGCCGATCCAGTTGGCGCTGACGTATCCGGAACGGCTGGATTGCGGATTGCCGTCGGTGGATTTTTTCAAGGCGGGTTCGCTGCATTTTGAAAAAGTGGACGAGAAACGCTATCCTTGTTTTGTGTTGGCATTGCAATGCGCGGAAAAAGGCGGGACGTATCCCTGTATTTTGAACGCGGCGGGAGAAGTGGCTGTATCTGCTTTTTTAAACGGACAAATAAAATACACGCAAATTGCAGACATTATAGAAGACGTGCTTGCGGCGGAGATCGGAGGCAGTGCGGAAAGTTACGGCGCGCTGGAAGAGACAGATCGCAGGGCGCGTGCCTGTGCGCGGCTGAAAATCGGCTGAGCATGGGAGAAATTAGGAAAGGGGAGACGTATGGCGCTCAATCTTCTCGCATTTTCGGATGTGATGAAAACGATCGGTTCGG
>CASEWU010000068.1 GCA_949291725.1 uncultured Bacillota bacterium | reverse complement strand
GCAATGCTATACTATAAGCAAACACTTTTAACAAAAAAATCATCATACGTTATCAAATTTTAAAGTACCGCTGATTTCGGTTAGTCGGATTGTTCGGATCGATCATACCGATAAGTCCTGCTTCGAGCGCCGGTTGCAAATAATTCTTTCTGAATGAAATGCGTGATTTCAGCCCGAGTTTTTCCATCAGTTCCAATGCCGACATCGGATAGGTTTCGATTACCGACATTAAAGCTCCCACCTGATTGCTGATATGGCTTTGGTGATTGCGAGTATCTTTTGCCAATTCTCCGACGGCTTCTTTGATAACGCCGAGCATAAACATTATAAACCTGTTCGACTTACCTTCCGAAGTAGATTGTCCGATCGATCGGTAATATTCTTCCTGATTATCTTTGATAATACTCTCAATCGGAATCCATTCAAAAACAGGCTTCCAGCTCGCAAGCAACGCCGTTTGCCACAACCTTCCCATTCTGCCGTTACCATCGCTGAACGGATGAATAAATTCAAACTCATAATGGAACACACTCGATCGAATCAACATATGCGCCTTGCTGGTACTTAACCAATCAAACAGCTGCCCCATAAGTTGCGGAACCATTTCATGCGGCGGCGCGACATGAATTACTTTTCCCCTTTCGTTAATTACCCCAACCGAACCCGTACGCAAAGCTCCTGCGCCTTCTGCAAGTCCGTTCATCATAACTCCGTGCGCCTTCTTTAATTCTTCTAAAGAAAAAGGGTTAAATTCGGGCAACACTTTATAAACACCGAAAGCGTTTTTTACTGCGAGGATATCGTCTTGCGGCCCTAAAACACGTTTTCCGTCAATTACATCCGTAACCTGTTCCAAAGACAGCGTATTGTTTTCAATCGCCAGTGAAGACTGAATAGACCTGATCCGATTCACTCTCCGAAGGCGCGGCAATCTTTCCAAATCATTGACATTGCTCAACTTCCCCAGATCTTCCGTGATCTGTGTGGTGAGTTCCAGCATTTCTTCGGTAATGTCATACGGCGGAACAAATTTTTCCATAAGCAACCTCAAACTTTTAATGAATTTTATTATAGCATATCCATTTTTCCCTGTCAATTCTTATATGCTTTCTTGTTTGCTTTCTTATATATTTTTGCTGCGATCTCGGGAGGCAGAGAGGCTATGTGCGTTTGAATGACATTCAAGAGGTCTCGCTGCAACTTTTTTTGTTTTTGCTTAAAGGAAGCTATCTCCTGCTGCATAGCAATACGCACTTCCTTTTTTCTTGTTTTAGCGGCGATGCGCTGTGCATAGGAAAGTTCCCAGCGAATGCGGTGAAGACTGTATTTGCGGCTTAAGATCTCATCCAAATAAAAGTCATACGTCATTTTGCGGCGATGGGCAAGTTTTTCGATGGCGCGTTCCATCCCGTGAAAGACGTTCCCCGTGGGCTCAGGCATCACCGTCACTCGCCGTTCCAGTTCGAGGATCACACGCAGACAAAGCATTTGCATTCCTTTCGGTTCGTCTTTGAATCGCTGATCAAAAAACTCTTTGGCAGGATCGGAGACCTGTGCGAGCAGCTCTTCTCTCGTCTCTTTGCCTCCCATCATCAGAAAGCGAATGCTGTAACGCAAGAGCTCCCGCGGCGAATAATACCATTTGTGAAGCGTCGACAAAAATTTTTCTCCGACCAAAATCTGAAATGTGACCGCCCACAGATCCGCGTCGTTTTTCATAAAGCGGTTCCGAAGGAAACTTTCCCAACCGATCTCGAACGCGAGTTCTTTTTTTGTCCGTTCGCCGTCATACAGCCGCACAAAATTCATAAGATCGTAAAGCCTGTCCAGTTTACGGGAAACCGTCGATTGATCAATACCCAAGTCTCTTGCGATCTCACTCTGCGTAAAGCCCTCTCTGTCCGCGCGGTAAATATACCGTTCGAGGGGAGGAAGAGCTTTCTCTGCCTCTTTGCGATCCATCTCCTCACAAATATCCTCGTCAATATAGTGCGTTCTCTTATCTTCCGCGCGATCTGTCCAAAAATCGATCTCTTCCCCGTCTTCGTTTTCCAATCTCGGAATATCTGCCGTCCATTTCTTGTTGTGTGCGCGACGATCGCTGTTATACTCTTTAATGTCCCGTTTTCGTAAAGCCTTGAACTCCGCTTCGGAAATCTCGATGCGGACATACTGCTTTCCGTCAATGATGATCGTCGGCGTATCGTCGATCTCGCATCGGATATAGGGATAAAAATAATAGTATCTTCCCTCTCCTGCTTGCTTTTTCTTATGATTTAACCAAAATGCAGTCATATCCATATTGACATTATAAGATATAATACTGGACAGATATTGTCATATATAAAAATTTTTTCAAGAAATTTTTG
>CASEWU010000067.1 GCA_949291725.1 uncultured Bacillota bacterium | reverse complement strand
CGGTACGGACAGGAACTCGGTCAGCTGCGGTAGGGATGTGGTCAATTGCGGCAGAAACGTAGCCTGTTGCGGACAGGAACGCAGTCGGTTGCAGCAAAAATAAGAAAATTTTTGCTCGCATTTGCATGACGGACAGTTTTCATTGCTTGAAAAACGACGAAAAGACAAAAAGTGCAAAAAGGCGCGGTGCGAATGATGGAATAATCAGGTTTTCGCGTTGTCTTTTCGGGAGATATCTGCTATAATGGACGGGTAAAAACCGACAGTGAAGAGGAGGAAACGATGCAGGCATTGACGGAACGAAAGGGAAAACTGGAAAACGGGTCGTCGCTCGTAACGTTTTCGGCCCCGCATCTGCATTCGGTGGCGTTTGCGGTGGTATTGCCGTTTGTTCCGGACGGAACGCCGGGAATATACCATCTGATCGAGCATCTTTTTTTCGAGAAAGCGGGTGCGCGCCGTGCGGATGAGATCAATGCGGAAATGACTTCGCGCGGAAGCGAAATCATGGGATATACGTCCATTCAGTATATGTGTTTTAATTTTACATGCAGGCAGGAAGTATTCCGCGATCAGCTCTGCTTGCTGTATGATATGCTCCGCGAACAGGATTTCGGGCAGGAAGAGCTGGATAAAGTATTGCCCGTGATCCGCAACGAAATTTTCGAATATAATTTTTACGATTCGCGGGCGTCCGATCTCTTGCGGGAATTGTGGTTCGATTCGAGGTTTATCAACTCCGTTCTGGGGAGCAGTTCCGTGCTGGACGGACTGACTTTGGAAGAGATCAAAGAGGAACGGGAAAAACTTTTCACAAAAGATATGTGTCTGTTTCTGGCAGGGGCGTTTGAAAAGGAAGACGTTCAAAAAGTTCTGGATACGTTCGGCGAATTGCCGTTGCATTCGGTGCATCGTGAGCCGCCGCGGCAGGAAGAAAAGGTGGTAAAAGAGATCAATAAGATCGGACACGGCAGAGAATTGCAGGTTCTGGTAACATATCACGTCGAGAAGGCTTCCAAAGACCTGAAAATGGCGGTGCATTGGCTTCGCAGTGCGCTGTTTGACGGCTTGGATGCCGCGTTTTACCGTTTTTTCAACGAACGTGGTTTCCGTTTTTATTCGGTGGACGGAAATTATAACATCCGCGGAGATGAACTGATTTTTTCTTATTTGGTCCACATCGAGAAAAAAGACAAAAAGCGCTTTGAACCGCTGGTATTTGAGTTTGAAGAGTATGCCGCGAAAACGCCGTTTTTGAGCCTTGTCAAACCCTATCTGCACGATAACATTGTGTTTTTGTATGATAATCCCGAGCGGCTGTGTTCCCACTATGTGGATACGTGGGCTGATTTTTCCGCCCCCGTTACGCTGCAGGAAAGTTTGGACGTCTGCGGCTCGTTTACGGACGAAAAACTGGCAGGGTTTTGGAAAGAGATCTGTTCTTCCCTTCGCCGTATCTTTTATATCGGCCGCTAAATTGTCCGCAATGCAAAAACATGGCAGAATTGACGTTTTTCTTATGTCGTTGAAAGTTTTTTTGAATATTGTTCTGCAAAACAGAAAAGGAAGGCTTTCCCCGCAAAACTTTACGGGGAAAGCCTTCCTTTTCGTATCGATTCAGATGACGTTTGATATTATTTTGACGGTACGTTCTGTGCTTTTTGCGTTAAAATCCAGGATGCATGCGTTTTTTGAGGACACGCGGGAAGACGATGAGGAACACACAGGAAGAGAGAACGGCGGAAAATATATCGGCGGCGGGTTCTGCATAGAAGACAGCCTGAACGCCGTAAAACAGCGGCAGGATGAGAATGCAGCCGAGGAATACGACGAGTTTTCGCATCATGGATAGGACGATGGCATACTGCGGCTGGCCGAGGGCGGTGAGTCCGTCGACGAAAGCGTATTGGAAGGAGAGGGGAATGGCTCCGATCATGAATACGCGGATGCCCCAGACACTCTTTTCGACGATGTCTGGTGTGCCTGTGAACAGGGAAACGAAGGGTTTTGCGGCAAAGAGAGAAACGAGCGTCATAAAGGCGGTAAAGATCAGGCACATACAGACAATGTATTTTTCCGCGCGCCGTATGATTTGTTCGTTTTTAGCGCCGTAATTATAACTGATGACCGGCTGTGAGCCTGTGCTGATGCCGAGCATGGGCATCGTAAGGAGCTGAAAAAATGCCTGCACGACGGTGGAGACCGTGATCCAGGCGTCGCCGTCCGCACCTCCGTGCGCCTGCAATACGGCGTTGGAAATGATGATGATCACGCTGTCGGTCGACATAATGAGAAAAGGTGAAATTCCCAGCCGCACGATTTTGCCGATGACGCGAAGATCGGGCTTTCGCAGAACAAGGCGGATTTTCGTACCTTTCATCCGCAGGAAAATCAACACAAACAGGAAGGAAAGAAACTGGGAGATCACGGTTGCGACGGCCGCACCCGCAACATTCATGCGGAATACGAAGATGAAAAGCGGGTCAAGCGCGATGTTGGCAACTGCGCCGATGAGCGTGGTCGCCATTCCGATACCTGAGTATCCTTGTGCGGTTATGTATTGGTTCAACCCTACCGATGTAATGGAAAACAGCGAGCCTGCCGCGTAGATCAGAAGATATTGACGGGCGTAACCGTACGTGCTTTCGCTGGCGCCGAACGTGTGGAGCAGGGGATTTTCAAAGAGAAAAACGACGGCGGTAACGATGAGTGCGAGACCGATCAGCGCCGTCAGTGCGTTGGAAAGGATGGCGGATGCTTTGTCTTCTTTTTTTTCGCCTAAAGCCATGGAAAAAAGGGGCGCGCCGCCCGTGCCGATCAGAAAGGCAAAGGAAGAGATGAGTGTGGCGATCGGGGCGCATACGCCTACGGCCGCAAGGGCGGTGTCGCCGATTTGCGCAATGTTGCCGACGTAGATCCTGTCCACAATGGAATATAAAACATTGATAAATTGAGCGATCATGGCCGGGATGACCAATCGCAGTACAGTCGATAAAACTTTCGGGTTTCCTAAATCGAGAGCTTTCATATTTGACTCCGAATGCTTTGATGCGGCATAATGATAGCAGTTTCTTTTTAATAAGTCAACGGAAAATAAAGGAAAAAACGGGGCGGCGGAAAAAGATATTTCCGCCGCCCCGTTTTAAGCGATCATAAGTTTACAGATAGGATTTAAGAGTCTGTTCGTAACCCTGTTCCATGTGTAAAAGTTCGTCGGCGATCTGCAGGATCTCCTGGTCTGCGCCTTGGCATTCGTTCATGGAACGCGTCAGGGCTGTGATCCCCATGACCGTACCCTGCGTCATCATTTCGGCGATGTGCGCGCGGGAATTGTCTTTGAACGTGCTCATCTTGATAGAGCCCCACATCATGGCCTTTTTAATGGGACCGGGCTCCTTGATCTCGATGTTGTTTTCGCGTGCATACAGAGCCGCTTTTCCCGAAATTTTCTCGTAACCGTCGTGCATTTTTTTGAGTTCTTCTTTCAGCGCTTCGTCTTCCGTTTCGGGCAGAATGTCCGATATGGACTGCAGCGCATAGTGCGTATTCCTGTAAACTTCCGCAAGCAGTTCGCTTCCGGATTTGATTTCTTCCATGTTAGCCTCCGTTGCGTTTTCCGCGTTTTCAGTTTGTGCAGGAACGGCTTTCTTTATACATTTTGCGCCCGTGCTGCTTTATTTGAAGTCAAAGTTTCCGTCCGAGTGCGAAGTCGTAAATTTGCTGTAATTTTTGTGCCTGCAGGCGGATATCGTAGCCGGCTTCGCGCAGTTTTCGTATGCCGCCGCTCCTGCGTTCGCGCGGCAAAAGCATGCGTTTTGCCCACAGTTCGGCATCCAAGGGCAGAAATTCGGTAAAACGGCAAATATCCGCGCCGCGGTCGATTCTGTCTGAAAACAGACAAGGCAGATTTGCTGCCTGCGCTTCCGCCGCCACGACGGGCAGCCCTTCGTAAAGCGACGGCAGAACAAACACATCTGCCGCCTGATACCACGGCAGCGGATCGCAGGGCGGAACAAACCGTACCCGATTTCCGATCCTGAGAGTTTCGGCCAGTTTTTCCAGTTTCACTCGCATGACCCCGTCGCCGACGAGTATGAGCGCGGGCATTTTGTTTTGCGGGAGCTGGTTTGCCGAAATCTTTTCGGATGATCGGATCATCGCGCAGAGCCGTGCGAAGGCGTGAAGCAGAAAAGAAAGGTTTTTTTGCGGGGCAAATCTTCCGACAAACAAAAAAGTATAGCCGCAAAGGTTGAACTTTTCGCGCAGAGCCGCCCGATGTGCGGCGGGCAAAGGCTTAAACTTTTCAAGATCGATCGCGTTCGGGAGCAGGATCGCCTCATCTGCGCGATCGCGGAACAGGCTTTGTGCCGCAAGTTTTCCGCAGGCAATTAGCAGGTTCGCGTCTTTTGCCGCAAACGGACGCAATGCCGCTTTGATCGGAAAATGATCGGAATTTTTGTCAAAAGTGCTGTGCGCATGGCAGATGCGAACGGGTATTCCTGCCTTTTTTGCAGGCGGAAGAGCAAAGGCGGAAAGGACGGTCATGTGCGAATGTGCTACGGCATAGTTTCCTTCGCCGAACAGTCGCTTCAAGGCAGGCATCGCTCTATAAAAACGGGTATCCAGTCGGGGGATCGTGAAAATGCGCGATTCGGGATCGATCTTGTTCAGCCGTTCCTTCAGCGACGGCAATCGATTGCCGTCCGTTTTTTCGTGATTTTCAGGTGTCTGGTTTTCGGCGGAAGCGGCTTTTTCGTGAGCAGAGTATTCGCTTCGGCATAAATTGTTGTCTGCATAAAAAGCGGTGTTTTTTTCTGTTTTCGGGAAAGATTCATAAGTGAAAAAGTCAAAGCGCCAGCGCGACTTGTCCATGTGTCGGTAGTAATTGAGGATGCTTTCCGTAACGCCGCCCAAAGAACTGTTACCGATAATTTGTGCGGCTTTCAGTCTGCCGTTTTCAAAATAGGGATAGGTCATGGCATTTACCTGTCTGCAAAGGAGGAGCGCAAATGCGCCACCGTTTTGGGCTGTACGGTATAACAGCGTTTGACTTCGCGCTTTAAACGTCTGTATTCCTGTCTGCTGACGGGGCGAAGATATCGCGCTTCTCCGAACAGGATCACGCCCAGCGTTCGGAAAAAGATTTTTATATCCAGCCCGAAGGATGCGTGCATCGCATAATAGGCGTCGTAATACTTTCTGTCTTTCATGTCTAAGTGCCCGTTTCCGCATACTTGCCCGAGTCCCGTGATCCCCGGGCGTATCTCAAATTTGACCAGTTCCCACGGCTCGTAATCGCTGTCGTAAACGGGGAGAAGGGGGCGGGGAGCGATCAGACACATCTCGCCTTTGATCACGTTGATCAGTTGCGGCAGTTCGTCCATTTTAAATTTGCGCAAAAATTTTCCGACCTTTGTCAGGTGCGGATTATCGTCGCGGATCACGCTGGCATTTTTGTCAAAAAAAATGTTCTCGCTGACCATGGTGCGGAATTTGTAACAGTAAAATTTTTTTCCGTATTGACCCGTGCGGCGCTGCTTCAGGATAATTTTCCCTTTGCTCTCGCATTTTATGGCGATCGCTGCTCCCGCAAACAGAGGGGACAGAATGATCAGCCCGATCAGTGCCAGAAAAAAATCTGCAACATATTTAAATTTTATGTATGCTCTGTTCATCCCGAAACCGCCTTTCTTTTGTCTTTCCGCATACTTGTTGTGCGAACAATGTCTGTCATTGTCAGTTTGTGTCAAATCGTGCCCAAATATGCGGTAAGGGGAAAGACGGAAAACGGGCGAGGAACAAATGAATTGTTTCTCGCCCGATAAATCTTTAGAGATGTTTTATAAAATATTGCCAAAACTTACAGATTTGCAAAGTCTTGGGATAAGACTAAATTTTTTTATAAAAAAATCCGCCGCGCGATGCGCGGCGGATAAAAAATCTTTTTCAGTAAAATTATGCGGCGTCTCTGGTATGGGTCGCGGAAGTGAGGGTGTAGACCATTCCGAAAGTAAGGCTCGGAGATTCGATCCGCAAAGGCAAGGCATAGTAATCGCTGCGCGTGTCGGAAGTTTTCTGGGCGATCAGCATTTTATGTGCGGCACCGTTGTTGGAACCGTTGCCCGATAAAGAGATGGACACGTTGGCACAGCTGATGCTCTGATCGGAAAGCTGTGTGCCGTCGAGAAGGAAATTTCCTTTGCTCTCCACGATTTCCGAGCAGGAAAGCGTCAAATTCAAAGTATTGAGCGCCGTGCTCACTGCAGTCGTTGCAAGCGTGTTGGAACTGTTTTCCGAATAATTGATTCCGCGTGCCGCAAAGAAAAGCTGCGCTTCGTCGATGAACGTGTATTTCTTCTGAAGATCGGAAATTTTCGCGTCAATGGGCGACGTAGCGGCTTTGGAAAGGGTATCGCTTACTTTACGCTCTTCGTTGGAAAGATCACCCCAAAGATCGGTGCGCTTGACGGTTGCGTTTTTGCATTCCGCGTCGTAATTGATTTCGCAGGAATAATAGTAAAGATCCACGTGATTTCCGTTCATGCTCGTGGGCGAATAAGAAAATACGGTCGTTTTACTGTAAATGGGCTGAAGATCTTTGTCCACCGTATTGAAGTATACTTCGCGTACGATCGATGCGGGGTCGTCAGCATCGCTTTCCGCCGTGTCGTTCGCACCGCCGAAGGCGACAACTTTCGTTTCATTGCCACTTGCGTCCACGTAATAATAGGTGGCGCTGAGCGTCAGAGTATAGGTCAGTTTATAAACATTCGTATAATCTTGTGAAAAATTTGTTTTTTCCGTTTCCAGGACAAGACTGCTGTTTTCGGGATCGATTTCCACTTTCGAGATACTGTCTTTCATATCGGTAGAAGTGGTGCCGATGCTGTAAACGAGTTTTTCATAGTATTCAGGATCGTCGATGCTGCTCGGATTTTTCAGCCAGTTTGCGGAAAAATCGGTAGGAATCATAGCGGAACATGCGGCAAACAGAAACACGCCGCACAGCAAAACCGCCAAAATTGCTAATTTCTTTTTCATTTTTCCATTCTCCGTTGCTTTCAGGCAAAAGATTTCAGATATCAGTATAGCATAAACGGCGGATTTTGTAAAAACAAAATGCGGGCAAATACTTAAAAAATCGGTGAAAATATGTTATAATGAAAAAAACATTCCAAAAAAACAGCCGAACGGCGGGGAAAAGTACATATGAAAGTCAGGATATACATTGCACCGACGTTGGCGGCGCTGACAAATCATCTGAAAAAACTTGTGCGCGGGCGCAAGGTTCTCGTGTTCTGTGAGGACAGGCTGACGCTGGAAGCGGAAAAGGCGGTGGCCTCGGCGCAGGGGGCGGTATTTGACGTATCGGTAACGACGTTTGCCCGTTTTCTGGATGACGGCACGCCGCGAAAAGTACTTACAAAACAGGGATCGGTGCTGGTCGTAGGCGGGATCGCTTCGCGGCTTGCGGGGGAGCTGAAGTGTTTCGGAAAAAATCCGTCGGGGTGCGCGGCGAGCCTGTACGAGACGATCGCCCAGCTTCGCGCGGCGCTGGTTACGCCTGAAATGCTGGAAGAGGCGAGGTCGGAAGCGGACAAGCTCCTCGGAGAGAAACTGGGCGATATAGCATTGATATACCGCGAATATCTCGCGTTTCTGGATAAGGGGTATCTGGACGAAAGCGGCGTGCTGGCTCTGTTGCCTGCGGCGATCGGCAGACAGAAGCTGGAAGGCGCAGATATTTGTTTTGCGGGATTTTCTTCCTTCACGCGGCAGGCGGCGGAAGGAATTTTGGCGGCATGCCGCTGCGGGGCGGACGTTTCGGCTGTTCTTATCGGCGGGGAAGAAGCTGTCTATACAAATGAAGCGGCGGAAGCGTTTGAAAAATATGCACGGCGTGCGGGCGCGGACTGCGAGAAGATATTTTTGCCTTCCGATTTGATTGTCGAAGCGGAAGCGCTGCGGCGTGCGCTGTTTGATCCTGCATATCCTGCACCGATGCAAACGGGGCGCGTGCATATTTTTGAGGCGTCCGATCCCGAAGATGAGCTGCGGTTTATTGCCGCCGCGATGCGCGCGGAAATTTATCGCGGTGCGCGCTGGAGGGACATTTCGCTGTATCTTTCCGATGTGGCGGGCTACAGCGTGAGCCTTAAGAAGATTTTCGGCGAATACAGGATCCCGTACTATGCGGACGTAAAAAGGAGCGCGGCAAAACATCCGTTGTGCCGATTTGTTCTGGGCTGGTTTTCCATGCTTTCGGAAGGATTCGATCCTGCTGACGCGGACGCATTTATCGGAAATCCGTTTTTTGGCGGTGAACGAAAAAACAGGGATACGTACCGCAACTATTTGTTACAATTTGCCAATTATCGCGGCGGATGTAAGCGCGCGATAAAGGATGTGGCAGAAGGGTTGGAAGGAGAAGCTCTACAAAAGGCAAACGAGGAACGGGCGGTTTTGTGTGCGGAGCGGGAGCGGTTGCTTTCGGCGTTTGAAGGCGCGGCGGCGGATATGACGGGCGGAGAGTATTGCCGGCTTGTGCGAAAACTTCTGGATAAATTTTCCTGCGAGCAGACGCAGGAAGAAATCGTGGCGGCTCTGGACGGGCAGGAATTGCTGGCGGAGAGCAGTTATTTTTCGCGCGGGCTGGAGAGTATACTGCGCGTACTGGATGAAGCGGAAGAACTGGCGAGCGATGCGAAGATGCCGGCGGAAGAATTTTCCGCCGTTTTGGCGCAGGCTCTGGACGCACTGGAGATCTCTTTGATCCCGCAGTATCTGGACGCGGTTTTTGTGGGAGACATCAGCGAAAGCAGACGGCCTGCGTCGAAGATCGTATTTGCGGCGGGGCTGACGGATGATGTGCCGATGTACGGTGCGGACACGGCGCTGATCTCGGACAGAGATATTGACCGCCTACGCACATTGCAGGTGGAGATCACGCCGAAGATTCGAGAGATCAACGCGCGAACGCGCGAAAATGTGGCGCTGGCGCTTTGCGGATTTTCGGAGCGGCTGTATTTGAGTTATCCGCTGTCGCAGGGCGGTGAGGAGCGCAAGCGCAGTGAAGTGATCGGCACGGTATGCGCGTTGTTTGAACGGCAGGATAAAAAGCCGCTTTCGCCCATCAATCGGGCGGTGCTTTCGCGCGGCGGCAGGGAAGGGCATGCGGCGTATGTACGGTATCTGGCGGACACGGCTTCCGAATATATTCCCGCGGTGCGCGAATTGTTGGAGCGTGCGGACGAGTTTCGCCGCGGAAAGGGGGATTTTGCGGAGCATACGGGAATTTACGCCGCTCTGAAAGAGCGCGGCGCGGTACCCGATGCGCTGTTGTTTCCGAAGGAGCCGCCTGCGCCGTTTTCGGCGGAGGCGGCACAGGTACTGCTTCGCGGAAAGTCTCAGGTGGCGCCCACGTTGGTGGAGGGATATTTCGAATGTCCGTACCGCAATTTTGCACAGCGCGGGCTTCGGCTGGCGGAAAGGGAAGAGATGAGCGTGCGCCCTGCGGATACGGGCGATTTTATGCACGAACTCTTGCGCCGTATTGCGGAAAAAGCGGAAGAACTTCCCGATCGCGACGCGTGCGCAGAGTTTACGGACGGTCAGATCCGAGAGCTTTTGTCCAAGCCTCCGTACAGTTATTTGCGAGATACGCCGACGGGCGGGTATTCTGCAGATTCATTGCGCAAGGAAGCGCTGGAGATCTGCGGGAATATGTACGCGTCGCTGGCGGATTCGGAGTTTAAGGTATACGCGGCGGAGAAGTCGTTCGGTTACAAAGATTCTCTGTTCGAGGGAGTTCCGCTGACGGACGGGATCACGTTGGCGGGAAAGATCGACCGAGTGGACCGCGGCGGAGAGTATACGCGCGTGGTGGATTATAAGACGGGCGTATTCGACGCAAAACCCGAGCCGTATTATACGGGGCGGAAATTACAGTTGGAACTGTATCTTTCGGCGGCTTCGCGCGGTTCAAAGCCGGCGGGAGCGTATTATTTCCCTGCGAAAGTTTCGTTTCGGGATAAGGCGGACGATGCGGCGTTTCGCATGCAGGGCTACACATTGGAGAGCGACGATGTGGTGCGCATGAGCGACAAGACGGTGGAACAGGGCAAGAAAAGCCGCTATATCGATGCCTATTTCGGGAAAAAAGGCAAAAAGATGCTCAGCGAGGCGGATTTCGACGCATTTTTATATTATTCGGTATTGGCGGCGCAGCAATGCGCCAAGGAAACGGCGGCGGGGTGCATTGCGGTATCTCCTTATGAGGGGGCGTGCAAGTACTGCCCGTACGGGAGCGTATGCGGTTTTGAGTGCGGCGGCGCGGTGCGCGCGGAAAGCAAGGTAACGGAAGAGGAGATCATCCGTATCGTACGGAAAAGGAGAGGAGAGATATGAGCGTTCGCGAACCTACACCCGAACAGCGTGCGGCGATCGAAGCGGAAGGCGAAGTGCTTGTATCCGCTTCCGCGGGCAGCGGAAAGACGTTTGTCATGGTGGAAAAGCTGATCCGTCTGATTTTGACGGGAAAAGCGGACGTATCGTCGGTATTGGCGGTAACGTTTACCAATCTTGCGGCGGCGGAGATGAAAGAACGCCTGCGGCAGGCTCTGGTTGCGCGCATCAATACGGAAACGGACGCGGCGGTGCGCAAGAGGCTGAAAGAACAGCTGTCGGAGATCGCTACGTCGGATATCAGCACGGTGCATTCCTTTTGCACGAATGTGATCCGCCTATATTTTTATGAGAGCGGACTGGCGGGGAATTTCCGCATTGCGGACGAACAGGAAGCGGACAAACTCAAAGACAGGGCGGTTTCCGCGACGTTTGACGCGCTTTTGGAAGGCGGCGACGAACAATTTTTGCTGTTGTGCCGCGCGTATGCGGGCAGCCGCGGTTTTTCCAAACTAAAAGACGTGCTTCTCCGCTCGTATAATAAAGTAGTCGCAAGGGCGGAGTATGCACAGTTTCTGCGCTCTCTGCCGCAGATGTACAATGCGGAAAATTTTTCAAAAGTTGCGCAAGAGGTATTTTCTCCCGTAAAAGTTTCGGCGCAGTGGCTCAAAGAGCGCTGTGAGGAGTTGATCCCGCAGGTCAAGGAATTCATCGATGCGGGAATTTTTACCGTCAAACACGAAGAATTTCTGGCAGAGCGCCGCGCACTGGCGGAGCGTATCCTGGCGTGCGAAGATATTTTCGGGTGCGCTCAATTGCTGGACGAGCTTTCGCTTTCGTCCAAACCGCGCAATACGTCTGTCAAAAAATCGGGCGTTGCGCGCGCGATGGAACTGGACGATGCGCTCGCTTTGCTCAAGGGCAGGATCGACGGAATGAAAAAAGCGGTTTCCGAAATTTCCGATCGGGAACAGGAATTTGCCGCGTTTTTGGAATCGGGAAAGATCGCCGCGGCGCTGGGTGCTCTGCTGCTCGCGTTCGACGAGAACTATGCGCGGCTGAAACGTCGGGCGGGCGTTCTGGATTTTTCCGATCTGGAACACAAATGTCTGGAGCTTTTGTCCCTGCCGCACGTGCGCGATGAGGTGCGCGCACGCTATAAATATGTCTTTATCGACGAATATCAGGACGTCAATCCCGTACAGGAAAAGATCCTCAGCCTTGTGTCAGGGGAAAACGTCTTTATGGTCGGGGATGCGAAACAGTCCATTTACGGGTTCCGCGGCTGCAGTGCGGCGTTTTTCACGCAAAAATTTGCGCTTTTGCAAAAAACGGGCAGAGCTCTGACTCTGAACGGAAATTTCCGCAGCTGTGCCAACGTGCTGGATGCAGTCAACGATTTGTTTTCGCAGGCGATGACGGAGAAAAGCTGTTCCATCGACTATAAAGGTACGGCGATGATGCGTGCGGGTTCTTCGGCGCAGGAGGGAGGGGAAGTCCACATCGAGTTTGTTCCCGAACCGTCCGAAGCGGAAGAAAAAGAGCGCGGCGTCTATTCGGTGGCGGAAAACCTGGATACGGAATCGGAGGATGTTTCGCCCGAAGGCGCGCTGATTGCCGATCTGGTATTGCAGGAGCTTACAAAGAAGCGGAAAGATCCCGTTCTGGGCGAAGTGCAGAACGGGTACGGCGATATCGTGGTGCTCACGCGCAGCAAGAAAGACAAGATGGAAAACATCGTGCGCGAACTTGTGCGGCGGGGAATCCCCGTGGCGGCGTCTGCGGAAGTGAACATCTGCGATTATCCGGAAGTAAAGACGCTGATCGCCGTCCTCAAATATCTGGATAACGGGCTGCAGGATATTCCGCTCGCGGCGTCGCTCAAAAGTGCGATGGGAAATCTGACGGACGGGGAACTGGCGAAGATACGCCTCAACGAACCGAAAGAAACTTTTTGTGCCGCCTGTGAAAAATATGCGGCGTTGCAGGATGAAACGGCGGAAAAATTGCGCGCGTTTTTTGCGCTGTGCGAGCGGCTTCGCATAAGGAGTGCGGCATGCGGCGCGGCAGAGATCCTGACGGATATCCTCACGGAAACGGGCATGGAACTTAAACTTTTAGCGCAGCCGTGCGGCGCGGAAAAAGTACGGCGCGTGAACAGGCTGTGCGCGGCGTGCGCGGATCTGAGTATTCCCGAGTTTTTGGATAAACTAAAGAGCGGCGGGGATAAAATCGGGTTTTCGGAGAGCGGCGGCGAAAATGCGGTGCGCGTCATGACGATGCACGCGAGCAAGGGGCTGGAATTTCCCGTCGTGATCGTGGCGGGCATGAATGCGCCCTTCAGCGGAGAGGACCTGAAAGGGATCCTGTTTGACGACGAATGGGGTTTTGCGCCGGAAGCGTATGATTTTGAAAATTATACTTCTTCGGAAACGATACTGCGCGCGGCGGTTCGGAACCGCTTGCGGCATAAGCGCGCGGAAGACGAAATGCGGATCCTGTACGTGGCGCTCACGCGCGCAAAGAGCACGCTGCACATGATCTTTTCCAAAGAAAAGGCGTATGACGACGATGAAACAAAGAGTGCGGGCAGCTTTGCGGATTTTGTGGATCTTTCCAAAATGGCGGAACTGGTCGCGCCCGTATTCGGGTCGGAACTGCAGGCGCCTTCACCCCGCGTTCTGACGGCGGGCGAAACGGACGAGGAAACCAAGCGGGCTATGCTGGATCGGTATTGCCGCCCGTACGAATATGAAGCCGGCGTTTCGCTTCCGGTCAAGACGTCGGCATCGGCGATCCTGAAACGGCGCGCGGAACAAGCCGAGACGGAGAACATCCGAACGCAGGAGGAATTCTACGCTTCGGACGCCGATGCGCGCACGGGTACGGCGTACCACGCGTTTCTCGAACGCGCCGATTTCGGCGCGGATGCAGAAGCGGAGTCGGCGCGGCTGTGTGCGGAGCTTGCGGCGGACGGATTTACAGTAGATGAAACGAAGGGCACGCAAATTCTGAAACTGCCGATTTTTTCTCAGCTGAAAGGATACGAACTGTACAGGGAACGCGAATTTTTGCTGTCGATGCCTGCCGATGGATTGTTTGAAACGAAATCGCAGGACGAAGTTCTGGTGCAAGGAGTCATCGATCTGATGGCCGTGCAGGGGAAGGAGTGTGTGATCGTGGATTACAAATATTCTTCGCACGATGCGGCACGGCTGCTCGCCGATTACACGCCTCAGCTGAAAATATATGCGGCGGCGGCGAAAAAGAGCGCGGGAGTGGAGAGCGTTTCCGCTTATATTCTGAATATTCTGCGCGGGTTTGTCGTGCGCGTTCCGTTGGATTGACTTTCAAACAATGCCGAAAACAGTCATATGTAAAGAAACGGATAGGGAAATCGACGGTTAAACGCGCAATTCGTCAAAACCTGCTGAAATATTGCAGAATTCGCGCGGATTTTTCGTCTATAATGGATGCGGAATTTATTCTGGAGGTAGATCCGTGTCCCTTTCAGTGTGGGAAAGCGTGCTGTCGTTGGCCGAGGCGGCGGGCGAATATTTCTGCGATATTTCCGCGCTTTCGCTTTTATTATTGCCGTCGGCTGTGTTTTTGGTCTGGTTTATTTTGTGTGCGTCCTGCCGCGGTGTGCGGGCGCGCAGTAAGACCGCGTATCTGTTTGTATCGGATATCAGTATTTTTCTTTTTTGCGCGCTGGCGCTCTTTGCCCGTCAGGAACTGACGGCTGTTATAGGCGTTGCGCTCGTGTTCCGCGCGGCGTATTTTCCTTTCTACGGGATTTTATGCCTTTTCCGCCCGAAAGAGGGAAGAATAGAGAATCCGAAGAAAAAAGAGAAAAGGAATAAGAAAAAACAGAAAGAAGTTCCTGCCATGCCGCAGGCGGATGCGCCGGCATTGGCATCGGCGTTGCCGCAGGCGGATCCCGTACCGCGCATGGTTCGCTGTTTTGAACGCACGGATCCCGGGATCGTGGTGGAACAGGATGTGCGGCTCGGTCATATTTTTTCGGTGCTGGAACGGCTGAAAAATCTTCCGCTCGGCGCGGGAGACAGGCTGGAAGCGCAAAAATATGAAGATCTCTTGTCCGTGTACCGCAATAAGGGAAATCTCAGTTCTGCCGAAGCGCAGACGCTCAACGATATTTTGGCATCGCTTTTGAAAATGATGGCAAAATACGGTGTGTAGGCGGCAAAAGAACATTTTTGCGGTGCGGTGTTAGTTGTCATTGCTTGCGTAAAGTCCGAAATCGGAATTTTGCGAAGCTTGTAAATTATAGTAAAGTGATGGGATAAACAGGACAAAGCGAAGGCGAGGCGCGCATATTAGCGCGCCTCGCCTCATTTATTTACAGCAAAGAGAGGAGAGCTCAGCGAAATTGTTCCCAAAGCTTTGCGTTACCGCAGCATAGGAGAGTCAGCTCAAAAAGTTTGTCGTGTTCCATAGCTTTTCGGATGATCTGTGCGCTCACAACGCTTCCCGCTCTGGCGAGAATGTTTCCGCGCGCGTCTTTCAGATCCCGCGGCAGAATTTTTCCCGTCAGAAGTCCGCGTCCTGCGCGCAGGTTTGCGGCGTATTCTTCGCTCAGGGCGGGACTTTGGTCAACGGGGGCAGCGGTCGCTGCGGTAGCGGCGATTTCTCTGCTTGCAGAACTTTCAGCTTTTTTTGCGGCGATCACAATAAAGGAATCTTCCTTTGCTTCTTCATAGGGTAAGGATTTCGGTTCGGCATCTTTTTCCGATTGCGTGGCTTTGTTCGATTTTTTGCGTGGCGTACCTGTATTTTTCGGAGAAGAACTGCGCGAAGCCGTTCTTTTTTTGCCGTTCGGATCCACGATGGCGGTATCGGTTACGGCGGAAAGATGGGAGACGGGTATCAGTGTTTCATCCGACAAAAGAAGGGCGCTTATTTGTTTCCCTTCCCGCAAAAAGTCATCCGCTTGTCCGAGCAAGGTCCCTTCGGCCGAATAGACAGACATCCCGAACGGAGCAGAAATACAGTCTTTACAGGGAGCCGCGGCAAGACTTTTTACAACGACCGCGTCCTGGCCGAAGGAAGCGAGGGCGGATAACGGGATCAGAAATTCTTCTTCGTCGTTGTCGCAGCACTCCAGATTCCGCAATCTGGATAGTTTTTTATCCGTTTGGACGTTTTTTACATAGCCGACGCATTCTCCGCTCCGCGTCAGGATGGGTTTGCCTATGAAATCACTCACATATTCTTGCATAATTCACCTCGTCGTATGCCAAGGACGATCCTTTGGGCGTTTTTTATTACTCTATTGCGCATATTCCGAAAACAGACCGCTTTTTCAGAACAACTTTTGGAAAAAAATGTCGAATTTGTTGGAATCAGGCTTTCGGAATGAATTGACAAGATTTTTTGAAAGCAATATAATGAAAGAAAGGAATAAAAAAGATGAATAAATTGTTTGTGTTGGCGACGCCTCAGGAGTATGCGCATCTTTCGGAAATGATCAAAGAAACATGGCACAGTGCTTATGACGATTTGCTCGGTGCGGAGCAGGTCGATTATATGACGGATAAATTCCAGAGTGTTTCCGCAATTGAAGATCAGGTAAAAAATCAGAATTACATTTATTTTTATATCGTACAGAAACGGAAAAAGATCGGGTACTGCGCGGTCGTAGCCGAAGCGGATAAACTTTTTCTTTCCAAATTATACCTTGTTTCCGAATGTCGGGGGCAGGGGATCGGTCAGAAAGCGCTTGCGGCTGTGGCGGAAATGGCAAAAAGGCTTGGACTTTCGGCGGTATACCTGACGGTGAATAAAAAGAACGCGCGTGCGATCGCCGCCTATGAAAAGTTCGGGTTTGTGCGTACACAAAGCATCGTTACCGATATCGGCAACGGTTACGCCATGGATGATTATGTATATGAGTATGCCGTTTAAAAAATACATACCGAAACACGCATCGGGCGCAGAAAATTCTGACGCCCGATTTTTTTGGGCTTTAAAACTGCCTGTAACTTATTCACAGGCGATTTCTTCAGGTATAACTATTTTGAATAGGAGAGTTAAGAAAGTGCGATAGAAGCATTT
>CASEWU010000066.1 GCA_949291725.1 uncultured Bacillota bacterium | reverse complement strand
TTTAATATCTTTTGCATAAGTCACCTCTTAAAACACAATTTCGGAAGGATTCAACGAAATTCCGACCGCTTTGACGTTAAAAACAAACCGCAAATCTACTATACTTTCGTCTACGGAAACGGAAATGATGAAATAGGGCAAATCATTTTGCAATTCGCTTTGGATTTCCGCCTGACTACCGTATTTTTGTCGAATCGCTTTTTCGACTGTATAATTTTCGGGAATCGTAATCGAAAACGATTCCGTATCTTTCTTCAAGCCAAGTACGTCCGAATAATCGTTTAAGGATTCATTGTTTCCATAAAACGGATAATTAATGTCCTCTGCCGAAATATCAAAATTATTTGCCTTATTGGCTATAATTTTTACGTCAAAATTGACCGTTTCCCCGGTCAAGGATTTTACGTTAAATCGGTAGTCGGCTTTATCGGGAAGGGAAAGGCTTCCGCCTTCTCCGTTCCCGTAATACTTTGTACCCTGAAATTCGACATAGTAAGACACACCTTGACTGCGAAGAGTAAAATAGGCAATTCCGCCCGCAAAACACAGTACAAGCAGAACAATAAGAACATAAGTAATAACTCTTTCGATTGTATTTCCGAAATTGTGTATTTTACTCATAATATATCTCCCGTCAGAAAATCAGAGAATCTTCGTTGAGCGTTATATCCGTAGCGTTTACGACCAGTCCCGATACGTCAAATTCTACATTTATCGACGCCGTATTGCTTTCCGAAATGACATCGCCGTAACTATATGTATAGTTGATGGTGAGCGTGCCGTCGTTCGTCGTTTCGGGCGCTTTCTCTAACACGCTGTTGTTGTACGCCGATTTCAATTGCGAAACCGTGGGTGCTCCCAAGCCCGGCGCGGCAAGCGGCACGACGGATGTCTTCGCGCTCATTGCCCTTACGCTCGTCGGAAGAATGCTGTTGGCGACGACCTGATCTCCATACGTCAAATCGGTATCGGAGATAAACGCATCATATGGCGAGATGAGGTCAAACGTCGTACCCGTAAAAGTGAAATCTCCCGGTATGCCCCGCAGGGTATATACCCGTGTCGTCGTGCTATCCAGCGGTACCGATTTGTTTACCGTCACCGTAAGGCCCGTCAGATTGTTCGACAACGTTCCGCCCGTTACCGTGAAATTCGAGGGCTGTATCGTACCCGTTCCCCACACCGGCGTCGCCATTACCGTATAACTCATTTCCGTGCTTCCGAATGCAATCGTTCCGGGATTGACAGATACATTTACAGAGCTTATACGCTTAACGTAATCCACCGTCAGGCTCGCCATAATGTCCGGATTGTTCTCCGACGTACAGGTTAAAGTAATCTGCGTCCCGAAGGCTTTCAGGCATTCGACCTTGCAGGTCTTGCCGCCGTCCGACGGCGTAAGTTTTACCGATTCGTCGTCCGTTGACGTCCAGGCGTAAGTATCGTGCGCGTCTGTGGGCGTAGGCGTTACCGTGATTGTGTACGCCGTTTCCGCCAACGGACTGACCCCATAATTTTCATAGTCAGCCTCCGAAATTTTCGCACTTGTCAGCTTTATGCCGTTGCCGTGGCCCTTGCCGATAATCGCGCCGCCGTCATTTTCTTTTGGCAATTCCATTTGAATAGTATCCGTATTGCCGAAATCCTGAAATCCGTTCGTCGCGATTGCCGTAATACCTGCGCCCGCTACAATGACCGCCGCAAGACTTCCCGCTATGATTTTCTTTATCTTTTCCATGTCGTTTTACCTCAACTTGTAATTTTAATAAAAATGTGTTGCTGTCAGTTCAATATCGCCGTATATCACAATATTTCCGGTAGTTCCTTCTTCCAAAATGCCGTCAAACGGCTCGGTTAAATCTTCGTCCAAATACCAGCCGTCAAAACGATAAGTTGCTCCGCCGCCGCAAGCGCAGGAAAATGAACCTTCCATATTATCTATCGTCAACGGCAGTTGCGTTGCGTCATAACTCGTCGGATAATTTCCGTCGGTTATTCCGCCTTTGCGCAGTTCACTGTTCGACCCGAAAATATAATAATGGTTTGAATCTTTGGAATAACAGGGAGCGATATATGTTATCGTATAAACAGTCGGCGCGGAAGAATCATCAGTCGATGAATCCGATTCGGAATTGCCTGAAATAGTATCGGAATCGGATGAAGAAATACTATCCGACGAAGAATCCGAAACATCCACGTCGGAAAAATGAACAGCCAAGGCAATACCTCCGGCGGCTATCAAAAACACGGCTAATATGATTGCTAAAGTCTTGAAAAAATTATTTTTTGTCATCATAAACTCCTTGTGCTATACCCTCATACTGATTTCAGCATGAGGGCAATTCAAATCATTTATTGACCGTGACCGTCAGCTGGTCCGCATAGCCCAGCACTTCGATAAGCGATACCTTCCCGTCTTCGTCTTCAGTAGGGGTAATCATGATTTTCACGTTCTCCGCGCCTTCCGGTACTTCGCCGTTCCAATCGCTCGTCAGTTCTTCGCTCGCCGAAAGAAATTCGTCGTCTGCGTTATAGAAAAACAGCTGATACTTGATTTTTGCGTCGTCCGCAAGTTCGCATTTCAGCCCGTCCGTCGTGATTGCTTTCCGAAGATAAATAGCCGTGTCGCCTTCCGCGTATTCGCCCGTTTCGGCGTCAATCGTGCCGACGCTGTACGCTTCGCCGCCTATGGTCGTCGTGCTCGTCTGTCTGTCCAGCTTCACAAACAGCGCCACGACTGCCGCAATAAGGGAAAGTCCCACGAGAAGCGTGACGACCCATTTCACCAAGTCACTTTTCTTATGACGATACAATTCATTTGCCATATTTTTTCACCTCATTTTTTATTTTTTCGACGTTACACGTTTTGTCCGTTTTGCCTTATAGGCTTTGGCGTTGTCTTTCTGCGAATCCAGATACCCCGAACGATATGCCCGCTGTTCCTTCGAGAGCGACAACTCATTTCCACGGTCGTCTGTCTTGAATACACCGGCATTCGTAACCCGGGTATTCGTTCCCAGCTCAAAGGCGTATTTGGTCGCCTTTCCGGAAGGATTGAGCAGCGTCGTTTCCGTTCCGTCCTTAAACGTTACCGTTACGCCGCTTTTCGCTTCTTTTCCCGATTTTGTCTTGTTTCCCCAAGAAAAAATCTTCTTACTTTTTACGTCTGCCTTTGTGCGTCTTTTTTTTGGCATACCTGCCACCTCCGAAAATTTATTGTTTATCGGCAATCTCCGTTTTGAGGTTGTCGACAAAATCCAATGCCATGCGTGCTTTCATGCGTACCGCACTCAACGTCATTCCTAAATCCGTGATTTCCTTGCCTTCCGCATTCGTCTTTTTAACGTCCGTCATCAATATTGATTTTAAGGCGTCGCGGAGCGTCTGATAGGCGGTATCCGTAATGCGCTCGGCATAAGTATCCTTTTTAATTTTCTTGCGAATCATCTTCATTTTCTCTTTTCCTTTTCGTCAAACACATCGGTTGTTACCGGCTCGCATATCTTCCCGAACGCCGCCTTGAAATCCGTTCTTTTCGGATGATTTGCCTTTCCTTTTCCGGCAAGCTCGTTTTTATAGATTTGTCCGACACCTTTCGGAAAACCGTTATCGCCCACGCCGTCCGGATAGACGACAATCTCTTCGTGTGTCATCTCCACATAACAGGTTATTCGTCGATATAACTGTACAAAATCTTCGTCCAATACGGAATAGTACAGTCCTTTGGAATTTTTACCCCGATACCAATACCGCAAGGGGACGGAAGAGGTGATGACGATAACTTCGCCGTTAAAAACTTTGTTTTGAAAGCGGCTTTGCACGCTCGACATCGTGTCGTTGTCGAGGATTTTCAATAAATCCTCAAAGCGGTCGAACGCTTTGTCCCGCAAATCGTCCAAAATAATCGCCTTTTGACCGAGATAGTCCTGAAAGGGATCGTTGGAAGAAGAGCTGATACAAAAGTCCAGCTGTAAGCTCTTTTCCAAGAGCTTTTTGGCATAATAGGTCTTGCCTGTTCCGCCTTTCCCGCAGATGAATATAACTTCCAACTTCCTGTCCGTCTGTAACGTCAGCCATTTACATTGCAGACGCCATAACTTTTCCAGCTGTGTAAAGGCGCTCGCCTTCTCCGAAATCGGAAGCGTGTTGACATATTCGATTTGCTGGGCATAGCTGTAATGCTCGAAATCGCCTAAAATTTTGGCGTTCTTGATTTCCGTTTCAAAATCGAAGTTTGCAATGACTTCGGTAGGGGAATACTGATGTTTGTTTTGCTGACTGTCATTTCCGTGCGTGAGATATAACAGCATGTCCGTCGCTCTGCCGCGGATTTTACTGACCTGACTTTCCTGGAGTCCGAACCATTCCGCTACTTGTTTCGTGTCTACGCCCGAATTGCCGAAATTGAGATATATGTGATAATGCGGGGCGGTGTCGTCTTTGTCATGCAATATGTACGCCCACTTCTTTATCGTCTTTTTGGATTTGATAATCTCCTGTATATCACCTTTGAAATATTCGACACGGGATTCTACTTCACATTGTTTCAAATACATATTTTACCCCTTGACTTGAAACACCCGTTTTTGCCTGATTTTTGCCCTTTTTTGCACCTTTTGCCCGAGCCGCTCGGACAAGCCCCGGCGGCTCGGGCGTTATCGCCGTTTTCGCTTGGTGTCATAAGGCTTTCAGGCTTTCTGTATTCGCTTGTTGTGCCTTGCCTTTTTGCACCTTTTGCACCTTTTGCCCGATTTTTTTTCTTATGGGGTTTCTGACTGCGAAACGACAGTCTCAACATGACGGAACAACCGAGCCGAAAACGATTCATACGGTTCATCTATATCCAGAATTGTCCCGTCGTCGAGAGTGATTGAGGTGCCTTTCTTCGCTTTACAGAAAAACAGTATCTTGTCCACGTTGATGCTGACTTGCCCTTTGGACAGATATAATTCCATGAACATAGGTTTTTATCAGAAAGGGATACCGTCGTCATCAGCGGCAGACGCGGATTTGCTTCCCGCCGCCTTATCTTTCTGCACGGCATTCTTGCGTTCGGGAAGCGTTTCCGCAAATGCCGAAAGCAAAACTTTCCTTTCACGGTATCTGTCATCCCGTCCCGTTTCTTTGTCCTCAAAGTATTTCACTTCCACCGGAACGAATACGTCGCCACAAGCGACAAAGAAATTCGTAAAGGGCTTTTCGGTGCCGTCTTTCTGGTCGAGATACGTTCCCGAACGCTTGTACAACTTTACTTCTGCCATAATTGATTCTCCTTCGGCTATACGCCTTATAAATTATTTACAACGCCTACCCGGCGACTGTATCAAAGGGGGAGCGACTATAACGCCGCCGCTCACGGCTTGGCTTTCCGTCTATCTACGTATAAACGGCGTATATATACAAAAAACTTGTATAAAACAGCTCGCCTTGCTGTTCTACACAAGTATACAACAAAATAATCGCAAAGAAAAAATCGTTTTTCGGGCGAATTTGATTTACATTCGGGAAAGAATGTGGTACAATAGCAGTAACGGCCGCCGGGAGAGGCGATTCTCCACGCCTCACGCAGCGGCGCGGGATAAACGTTCCATAGGAGGATAAAAAAGAAATGGACAAGAAAGAGATCATCGCGAAATTCGCAACGCACGAAGGGGACACCGGTTCCCCCGAAGTTCAGATCGCGCTCCTCACCGAGCGGATCAACCACCTCAACGAGCATCTTGTCACCCACAAACAGGACAATCATTCGAGAAGAGGGCTTCTGAAGATGGTCGGTAAGCGCAGAGGGCTTCTCGATTACCTCAAAGACAAGGACATCACGCGGTACAGAGCGGTCATCGAAGCGCTGAATCTCAGAAAGTAAACGGCACGAAAGGGCGGGTTGTTTTAATCCGCCCTTTTTTGTCGGCGGACAATGCCGTTTTGCCGCCCGCGCGGCGGCGTTTCCCGACGGGTTTCGGACGCCCGGACGGAGGTTCCGCGGACAAGCCCTCCGCAGTCAGGCGGCGGCGGAGGATAAGAACAAAAAAGAATTCATCGTACAAGGAGAAATTTTACAAAATGGCATCACTGGACAATTACAGGGTATTCAAAACGGACTATGCCGGCAGGGAACTCGTGATAGAGACCGGCAAATACGCGGAACAGGCAAACGGCGCCTGCCTCGTGCGCTGCGGGGACACGGCGGTGAGCGTCACCGTCTGCATGGCGGAAACGCCGAGAGAGGGAATGGATTTCTTCCCGCTGTCCGTAGACTACGAAGAAAAGATGTTCGCCGTCGGCAAGATCCCCGGCGGATTCAAGAAGAGGGAGGGCCGCGCGTCCGACAAGGCCATCCTCGTCGCCCGGCTCATCGACCGCCCCATCCGTCCGCTCTTCCCCAAGGGGATTTATAACGACGTCGTGGTGGTCGCCACCGCCCTTTCCGTCGATCCCGACATCGCGCCCGAGCCCCTCGCCATGATCGGCTCCTCCGTGGCGCTGTCCATTTCCGACATCCCCTGGGCGGGACCTACCGGTTCGGTCGTCGTCGGCTGCGTGGACGGGAAATACGTCATCAATCCCACGGTCGCCGAAAAGGAGAAGAGCACCATCCACCTCTCCCTCGCGGGGACGAAGGACGCCATCCTCATGATCGAAGCGGGCGCCGAAGAAGTGTCCGATTCCGAAATGGTCGGCGCGATCATGTTCGGGCACGAAGAGATCAAGAAGGTGTGCGCTTTCATCGAAGACATTCAGAAGCAGGTGGGCAAGCCCAAGCGGGAGATGGAGTTCTACCACATCCCCGAAGATCTCGACAAGGCGGTGCGCGATTGGGGTTACGATAAAATCGCCTGGTCGCTCGACACCTTCGACCGTCAGGAACGGGAAAAGAGACAGGCGGACGTCGAAGCGGAAATTCTCGCGCATTTTGCCGACGTCTATCCCGAAAAGGAAAAGGAGATCAAGGATTCCGTCTACTATATCACCAAGGAGATCGTCCGCAAGAAGATTTTCGACAAGGGCATCCGCCCGGACGGCAGGGGGCTCAAAGAAGTCCGTCCCATCTGGTGCGAACACGGAGTTCTGCCCCGTGCGCACGGTTCGGCGGTGTTCACCCGCGGCCAGACGCAGGCGCTGACGACCTGCACCCTCGGCATGCTGGACGAAGCCCAGCGGCTGGAAGGTCTGGACGAAGAGGAAGAAAAGCGGTATATGCACCAGTATAACTTCCCCGGCTATTGCACGGGCGAAGCCAAACCCCTGAGAAGCCCCGGCCGCCGCGAAATCGGCCACGGCGCGCTCGCCGAAAGGGCGCTCGTTCCCGTCATCCCCTCCAAAGAGGACTTCCCGTACGCGATCCGCGTGGTCTCGGACATCCTGTCCTCCAACGGCTCTTCGTCGATGGCGTCGGTGTGCGGATCGACGATGGCGCTGATGGACGCGGGCGTGCCCATCAAAGCCCCCGTCGCCGGCTGCGCCATGGGTCTCATCAAGGACCCCGAAACGGGCAAATACGTCATCATGACGGATATTCAGGGGCTTGAAGACTTCCTCGGCGATATGGACTTCAAGGTGGCGGGCACCGAAAAGGGCATCACCGCCATTCAGATGGACATCAAGATCAAGGGCATTTCCGAGCAGATCATGCTCGACGCCATCGCCCAGGCGCAGGAAGGCAGACGGTTTATCCTCGGCAAGATGCTCGAATGTATCCCCGAACCCAAGGATCACCTCTCCGATTACGCGCCCAAGATCATCTCCTTCCAGATCAGCCCGGACAAGATCGGCGACGTCGTCGGCAAGCAGGGCAAGGTCATCAACAAGATCATCGAACAGACGGGCACCAAGATCGACATCGAGGACGACGGCACGGTGTGCATCGCCTGCTACGGCGACATTTCGGCGGCGGAACGCGCCAAGGCGATCGTGCAGTCGATCGCGCATGATCCCGAAGTGGGGGATATGTTCGTCGGCGTGGTCGTCCGCATCCTCTCCCGCGTGGGGGCGTTCGTCGAGTTCGCGCCCGGCAAGGACGGCATGATCCACATCTCCCGCCTGTCCGACCAGCGGGTCAACCAGGTGGAGGACGTCCTCAACATCGGCGATCGGGTCAAGGTGGAAATCATCAAGATCGGCGAAAAGGGCATCGACCTCAAATTGCTGGAAAAATACGAATAAATCTTTTGACCCGTTTCCCCGCTTCCGTTTCAGGAGCGGGGGAAATTTTTACGGACGGAAAAGTGAGCCGCCCCGCCGCATTTGCGGCGGGGCGGTTTAATCGCGGATTTGCACGGGAAAGGCTTGGGGACAAGTTGTAAGACTTGCGTTTTATTGCCGTCAGGCAATCGGCGCCGTCAGACGCAATTATCCCCAATAAGCAAACCACAGGTTTGCGCAATCCGGAGTCAAGAGGCATTGCCTCTTGCGGGGGCAGGGCGGAGCCCGCAATCCTTACCGCGTCAGCGGTCAGCGCCGAAGGCGAAACCATTCCCACATAAAGCAAAACGCAGTTTTGCGCCTTACCGCGTCAGCGGTCAAACGCGGTTCAGCCGCGTAGGCCTTTCCCAATACAAGCAAGCCACAGACTTGCGTTTTATTGCCGTCAGGCGCACCTCTTCCCAACTCAAAAATCGCGGTTTTTCGTTTACGGCGTCGGGGGCATTCCGCCCGAAAGGTCGCTCATCGTCGTGTGTCTCTTTTTCCTGCCGGTGCCCGAACCGAAATCGGAAGAGCAGTCGCAGCAGCTCCCGTCGCAGCAATCGCAGTCGCAGCTGTCCGCTTGTAAGAGGACGAGCAGGACGACGACGGCGACGATGCCGACGGCGAAAGAGGAGGGGATCGCAAGCGCCACGAGAAGCTCCTGCGGCGTTTCGCAGTCGGTAAAAGATCCGATCGCAAACAGCACTACGGGAATACACAGCAGCGTAAAGGCGGCGTAGTTGTCGCCCTCTTTCACCCAAAGCACGATGCCGACCGTAAAGAGGGCGATCGCCCAAAGGACGCACACGGCGACGAAAGCCGCCTTGCGGCGGGCTATCCAGGGGATGCTGAGAAGGAATACGGGGATCGCATAGCTGCAGGCGGCGAGCAGGGCGAAAAAGGTCGCCGCCCTGAAAGACAGGGGCAGGGATTTGGCGACGTAGAAAGATCCCACCAAAAGTCCGCAGGAAACCACGTTGAGAACAAGGGTGACGATCGGCGTCCAAGGGTGCCTTCGGGCAAAGAACAAGGGCACGATCGCCACCGCCATGAGAAAGGCGCCGATGCCGAAAGGACCGCCCCATTCGACGTCCAGACGGGAAACGGCGGAGGCGACGACGGAAGAGAGCAGAAGAAAAACGATTAAAATCCCCAACGTCATCCGCATTTTTTTGCTTATCATAATTTTCTCCTTATCGGTTTTTGCGCGCGGCGGTTTGCCGGGCTCGGTTTATTCTTTCTTTTCGAAGTCTCCGGCGGACAGGCGGTCGAAGGAGGTCTTTATCTTTTTGTTTTTCCCCTTGCCTCCGCCTCCGCCTGCGCTTCCGCCGCCGCAATCGCAGTCCGCTCCGCCGCAGCCGTTCCCGTCGGTCTGACAGCACAGGATGAGGAATACGACCCCTCCCAGCAGATAGGAGCCGGGCGCCGCCATTTTGTACATCAGCGTCCGGAGATGGTTTGCGTCGGACGCCGCGCCGCCGACCAGGCAGAGGGCGAAAACGGAAAAGATAAGCAGGCAGACATACGATTTTCCGCGGCTGACGTCCAAGGGCAGATGCGCCCAGATGACTCCGCCGACGGCGAACAGGGCGATCGCCCAGAAGAGATGTCCCAGGACGATAAACCAAAGTTTTTTGCCGAGACCGGGGAGACTCAGAAGCCCTGCCGGAAGCAGGTAGAAGAGGGCGGGAAAGAGGGCGGCGGCAAGGATGTAGGAAAAGGGGAGTCCGACTTCCGCGCCGATGAGCCACGCGCCCGCGAACATGCCGCAGCCGACGGCGCTCAAAAGCAGGCAGAGCCAGGACATTTGCGGATGTTTTTTGCGGGAGACGTAAAAAAAGACGGAAATGCCCATAGAAAGACAGCCGAGCAGGAAGGCTGCCATCCAGGGCTCGGAGCTGTTCTCCGCCGCGATCGCCCGTGCCGCCCCCGCGGTCAGTCCCGCGGCGAGCATATAGGCGAAAAGCAGGAAAGCCCCCTGCCGCACTTTTTTTGTGTATGGATACATTCCCTTTTCTCTCCCTTTTTTTCATTATATCACAGCAAATGGAAAAAAGCAACATTTTTTCTGAAAAATCCGTTTTG
>CASEWU010000065.1 GCA_949291725.1 uncultured Bacillota bacterium | reverse complement strand
ATTTGCAGACAGGCTGCCGAAGGGGGTAAAATCTGTAAGCCGAACGGGTAGACAAGAAAAATTCGTCTGTGCGGTCCGTATCGGAACGCAAAGCCTTGAAAAAAGTTGTTTTCTGTAGTATAATAGACAAAAAACGGAGAAAAGGACAGATGCGGTTTGTAAAAACGGGGGATCGGGCTTTGCCGGTCATTGCAGTCGGGTGTATGGCGCTGAATCAATTGGATGAAAAAGGCTGTGCGCGCTTTATCGCCGAAGCGTATGAGAATGGGTTGAATTTTTATGATCACGCGGATATCTACGGCGGAGGAGCGTGCGAAAGTGCGTTCGGCAATGCCGTTCATGCCTTGAAAATTCCCAGAGAAAAACTTATTCTGCAGACCAAATGCGGGATCGTATCCGGCAAGATGTATGATTTTTCAAAAAAACATATCCTCGAAGCTGTGGATGGCTCTTTAAAACGTTTGCGCACGGATTATGTGGACAGTTTGCTTTTGCATCGTCCGGATGCGTTGATGGAGCCGGAAGAGGTGGCGGAAGCGTTTGACGAACTGGAACGCGCGGGGAAAGTGCGTATGTTCGGCGTATCGAATATGAACCCGTATCAGATCGAAATTCTCAAAAGTGCGTTAGGACAGAGACTGTTTGCCGACCAGCTGCAATTTTCGCCGGTGCACGCGGGAATGATATCCTGCGGCATGGAAACGAACATGGAAACAGAAGGGGCCGTTTCGAGGGACGGATACATTCTGGATTATTGCAGACTGAAAGAAATGATCGTGCAGGTTTGGTCTCCGTTCCGTTACGGCTTTTTTGAAGGCGTGTATTTGGGTAACGAAAAGTTCGGAAAATTGAATGACGTATTGGAAAAAATCGGACAAAAGTATAAAATCGGAAAAGCGGCAACTGTGGCGGCGTGGATCTTGCGGCACCCTGTAAAGATGCAGGTTGTTACGGGTACAGTGAAGACGGATCATCTGTTGGAGATCGCTGCGGGGGCGGATGTAGCGATCACGCGCGAAGAATGGTACGAAATTTACAGGGCGGCAGGGCATATATTGCCGTAACGGAGAAACGAAAATGAAGATTGTGGTTGCAAGCGGAAACAAAGCAAAATTGCGTGAGATCGCTCAGATTTTTCAGGGGCACACGATCATATCCATGCAGGAAGCAGGATTTTCGGATGACATCGACGAGACGGGAACGACGTTCGAAGAAAATGCGCTGATCAAAGCGCGCGCCGTGAGCGAAAAATTGCACTGTGCGGCTCTTGCGGACGATTCGGGGTTGTGCGTAGACGCATTGAACGGAGCGCCCGGCGTATACAGCGCGCGCTTTTGCGGAAGGCACGGAGATGATGCGGCAAACAATCGGCTTTTGCTCGAAAAATTGAAAGACGTACCCGAAAAATTGCGCGGAGCGTATTTTGAAAGTTGTGTGGCACTGTGTCTGTCGGATGGCAGGACAGTTACGGCATCGGGCAGGACGTACGGCAGGATCTTGCAAAAAGAGGAAGGAAACGGAGGGTTCGGATATGATCCGTTGTTCTTCAGCGACGAACTGGGAAAAAGTTTCGGGATAGCGGAGCCTGCGGAAAAGAATCGGGTATCTCATCGAGGAAAAGCGCTGCGAGCTTTATCGGAGCGGATCAGGGAGCTCGGACTGTGAAAACTTTGGTGATATTGTCGGATACGCATCGGAATTTGCAGCCGTTGGAGAAAATTGCAACGGTCTTGGCGGAATGCGATTACATTATACATTTGGGCGATATGGCGTCGGACGCCAACGATCTGCTTCGCGCGTATCCGGAAAAAACCTATATTTTGTCCGGAAACAACGATTTTTTCGGCGGATTGCCGGATGAATTGGAGTTGGAAGTGGAAAACCGCCGCTTATTTGCATGCCACGGGCATCGTTACGGAGTAAAGAGCGGTACGGAGCGCCTGGCGGAGGCGGCGAAAGCACGGGGGTGCGATATCGCTTTGTACGGGCATACGCATGTGGCCGATGTGCACGAGGAGAATGGGGTGCTCCTGATCAATCCCGGGTGCATGACGCGTTATTCGCCCCGGCAAAGTTATTGTTATCTGATGATTGAAAAGCAAAAAGCGGTAGCGACGATCGTGGAAGTCCGTTAACATAAATAAAAAAGACGGAGAGAGAGGAAATCACTGGAAAAAATAAAAAATGTTCGAAAAAAAAGGCGAAAAATGTTTGACATATGAGCGTGTTTTTGATATAATCTTTTAGCGTTGTGTGAATCGCGGGTGTAGTTCAATGGTAGAATTCCAGCCTTCCAAGCTGGCTGCGTGGGTCCGATTCCCATCACCCGCTCCAAAAACGCAAAAAGCGAAGAGACGAGCAAACAACGTATGCGCCTGTAGCTCAGCAGGATAGAGCAACGGCCTTCTAAGCCGTGGGTCGGGAGTTCGAATCTCTTCAGGCGCGCCAAATTTTATGGCGGGTGTAGCTCAGTTGGTTAGAGCGCCAGATTGTGGCCCTGGAGGTCGTGGGTTCGATTCCCGTCGCCCGCCCCATAAAATTTTAATTTTATTGGGGTGTCGCCAAGCGGTAAGGCACTGGATTTTGATTCCAGCATTCGTAAGTTCGAATCTTGCCACCCCAGCCAAACGGATACAATTACAGAATGGTCCATTAGCTCAGTTGGCAGAGCACGTGACTTTTAATCACGGTGTCCCGCGTTCGAATCGCGGATGGATCACCAATATGCACCTTTAGCTCAGTTGGTAGAGCAACTGACTCTTAATCAGTGGGTCCCGGGT
>CASEWU010000064.1 GCA_949291725.1 uncultured Bacillota bacterium | reverse complement strand
TTGTCTCTTTCTTCGCCATGATTCTCTCCCTTTAAATATCCAGTTCCGCAACCAATTTTGCGTTTTCTTCGATAAACTGTCTTCTCAGTTCCGGCTTTTCACCCATCAGCAAAGAGAACAACTCATCAGCCTCTACAGCATCTTTCATATTTACCCGTTTCAAAGTGCGCGTCGCAGGATTCATGGTCGTTTCCCAAAGCTGTTCCTTGTTCATCTCACCTAAGCCCTTATAACGTTGCAATTCAAATTTGCCGGGATTTGAATTTCTGTATTCTTCCAACTCAGCATCCGAATACATGTATTTTTCATCCTTCCCGCGCGTTGCCTTGTACAGAGGAGGCTGCGCAATATAAACGTGTCCGTTCTGTACCAGCGGCTTCATAAACCGGAAGAAAAATGTCAGGAGCAGAATTCGGATATGACTGCCGTCTACATCAGCATCCGTCATGCAGATGATACGATCGTAACGCAGCTTGCTCTCATCGAAATCATCCGAAATACCGCACCCGAACGCAGTGATCATGCTCTTGATCTCTTCATTTTCAAGTACACGATTCAAACGCGCTTTTTCAACATTCAGAATTTTTCCGCGCAGCGGTAAAATCGCTTGAAAACGCCTGTCTCTGCCTTGTTTTGCGGTACCGCCTGCCGAATCGCCCTCAACAATATATATTTCGCACAATTCCGAACGCTTTTCGCTGCAATCTGCGAGTTTGCCGGGTAAAGTCGTACTTTCCAGAATTCCTTTGCGGCGCGTCAATTCACGGGCATTGCGCGCTGCGTCTCGCGCTTTCTGCGCCGTAACACAGCGAAGTATCAATTCCCTCGCCTGCGACGGATTCTCCTCCAAATAAGTACCTAAATGTTCGATTGTTGCTTTTTGAACAAAAGCACGCATCTGACTGTTTCCGAGTTTTGTCTTGGTCTGCCCTTCAAATTGCGGTTCAGTCAGCTTAACCGAGACTACCGCCGTAATTCCTTCGCGAACGTCTTCACCGCTCAGCTTGTCATTTTCTTTTAAAATATTCAGTCTGTGGCCTGCATCATTAATAACCTTCGTCAAAGCCGCCTTAAAGCCGTCCAGATGCGTACCGCCTTCTTCGGTATGAATGTTATTCGCGTAACTGAATATCGTTTCATTATAACCGTCGTTGTATTGAATGGCAACTTCAATCGCGCAGTCATCCTGCTGTTCTTCAAAATACACCGGCTGCGTAAAGAGGGTCTCCTTATTTTTGTTAAGGTCTTCAACAAAATGCAGAATACCGCCTTCATAGCAAAATTCGTCGTACTTCGGTTTTTCCTCCCGCTCGTCGCGAAGCGAAATCGTCAAGCCTTTATTCAAGTAAGCAAGCTCACGCAGACGCACTTTCAGGTTATCGTAATTAAAAACGATCGTTTCAAAGATTTCGTCGTCCGGATAAAAAGTAACTTTCGTTCCCGTTTTGTCCGTGTCGCCTACAATCGCCAAGGGACGCTGCGGCACACCTCTGTTAAAAACCTGCTTATACAGATGTCCGTTCTGACTTACTTCCACTTCCAGCCATTCGGATAACGCATTGACGACAGACAGTCCGACGCCGTGCAGACCGCCTGAAATCTTATAACCGCCTCCGCCAAATTTACCGCCTGCATGCAACTTTGTCAGAACGAGTTCAACTGAAGAAATACCTTCTTTATGATGGATACCAGTTGGTATTCCGCGTCCGTTATCCTCGACAGAGCATGAACCGTCTTTGTTAATCGTTACGCGGATCGTATTACAATATCCCGCCAGCGCTTCATCGATGGAGTTGTCTACAATTTCCTGCACCAAATGATGAAGGCCCCGTTCATCCGTTGAACCAATATACATTCCCGGGCGTTTTCTGACCGGTTCCAGTCCTTCCAGAACTTGAATTTGCTCTTCCCCGTATTCGCCTTGAACTTTGTCCATTATGATTTTACTCCTGATTCTGCCGGATATCGGCAACATTATTGTCTATATAATTATACCATAAAAAAGCCTGAAATCAAAGCAATTTCGCGCGCGCGCGCGAAGAAATTTAAAAATCGCGTATAATGCGCCTATTTGCCTCTCTATGCCACGAAATCGATACTGCTCAGCAAATAATACCAGTTTTTTTGATCATAAAGTTTCAAAAATTATTTTGCATAATTTTTCAAAAAACAGACCATACTTAAAAAAACTGGAGGTAATTTTATGAAATTGCTTTGCGGAAAATGCGGAAAAGAATGCGACGCGTCGGAAATATGCATCTGCAGCGATTGCGGCGCATTTTTATGCAGTGATTGCGGCACAAGAAATAACAATCTTTGTCCTGATTGTTATGGCAGGCTAAATAAACTCAGCTAAATCCGTTTTTAATGATGAACGTTTACAAGGACAAAAATCTAACTTTGTTCATTCCGAGAAAGAATGTCGTGTACTTTTTTAATCAAACGACTTATCAAATCCAAACAAATAATTGACCATAAACAGGAAAACGCGGCGCATTCAGCGCCGCATTTTTTTTGTCATTAAAAGAAACCCACCGGCTATGCCGGTGGATAAAGGAAAAACGACAAAGGCTTTAGCTGCAGCAAGAAGCAGGTATACAAAAAAGCTCCTTTGTGCTAAACTGAATGTAAGGCTCGCAACCGTACATAAG
>CASEWU010000063.1 GCA_949291725.1 uncultured Bacillota bacterium | reverse complement strand
TCATAAAAAAATCGGCTTGTAAACTGTTTTTTGGCGAAATGTGTAATTTATTCTTCCGAAATTTCATATATTTTTTGGAAAAGGAAAAAACAGGGGGCGGAAAGTGGAGAAAAAATATATTGTGTTTTTTGACAGCGGTATCGGCGGATTGAATGTTTTGGGAGAATTTCAGCGATTATGTCCGGGCGAGAGATGTCTGTATTATGGAGACAATGCGAATGCTCCTTACGGGGGCAGAACGGAAGAGGAGATCTTACGGCTGACATTGGATGCGTTTGCCAAAATAACGCAGTATCCGGTTCGGGCGGCGGTCATAGGATGCAATACGGTTACGGCGGAATGCGTGGATGTACTGCGGCAAAAATTTATGTTCCCGATCGTAGGGATCGAGCCTGCAGTGAAACCCGCGTCGGCTGCCGCGCGCGGGGGGACGGTGTTGCTGGCGGCAACGCGCGCAACTTTATCGAGCATACGCGTTCAGAAGCTGATCGAAGCCAGTTCGCGCGAAGCAAAAATTGTAACGTATGCACCCGACGACCTTGCCCGGGCCGTGGAGAGGACGGCTCCCGATTTTGACGAAATAGATCTGTCCCGCCATTTGCCTGAAGGTAAATTCGACGCAGTGGTGCTGGGCTGTACGCATTATGTTTTTTTAAAAAATCAAATCCGAAATTACTACGGATGTCCCGTTTTTGACGGAATTTCAGGGACGGCTGACCACTTGCGGGAAATATTAAACATATGTTCTGAAAATTGCAGAAAAATCGACAAAATACCTCCTTTTTTTCAAGGAACCGATAAAAATAAGAATGAAACAGTCTATACTAAGGTATTTTTTCAATAAACAAACATTTGTTTTTATTTAAAATCCCTGCATTTCAATAAAAAAACAGAAAAAATTCTCAAAAAAAACAGATAAGTGGTTGACAGTGGTCAAAAGTGGTGATATAATGAATACATCAACAACGGGGGAGAGGGAAGGTGTATTCTTTCAACGGAAGATTCAACAACCGGTTGGACGATAAAAACAGAATACGCATTCCTGCGAAATTCAAAGCGGAGCTGGGCGCGGATTACAAGCTGGCGTTCGGACCGGGTGAAAGCGTTTATGTGATGCCGCAGAAAGAGTACCAGAAGATTCTGGATTCTTTCGGGGAAGCTTCATTTTTTGATGAAGAAGCGCAGAACGCGATCGCACTCTTCACCGGGATGGTATACGATGTCAGCGAAGACAATCAGGGAAGGATCGTGCTTCCCGCCGAATTGAAGGAGTACGCGAAGATCGATAAAGATATCGTGATCACGGGGGCGGCTTCCTATTTAAGGATAGAGCCTGCGGAGCGGTTTGCGAAGAACACGGCGAACATGAATATCAGTTCGGTATTTGCGAAGCTGAACGCGCTGAAAAAGGCAAAAGAATGATAGCGTTTTCGCATAAGCCTGTGATGCTGGAAGAGTGCATGGCGGGGCTTAAACTGAAAGATGGCGGAGTTTATTTTGACGGAACGATCGGCGGCGGCGGGCATTCGTACGAGATTCTTAAAAGGACGGCGCCGGGCGGAAGGCTGATCGCGACGGATCTGGATGATTGTGCAATCGAGGCGGCCTCGAAGCGGCTGGCGGAATTTGCCGGGCGGTTCAGGATATACAAAAGCAATTACAAAGATTTTGCGGCGGTTCTGGAAGAGGACGGGACGGACAAGCTGGACGGAGTTTTGCTGGATTTCGGTGTATCGAGTTTTCAGTTGGATGAAGTATCTCGCGGATTCAGTTACATGAAGGACGCGCCGCTGGATATGCGGATGAATCCGCAGGCGGCATTTTCGGCGGAAGACGTAGTCAACACGTATTCGCAGGAAAAGCTGGCGAAGATCATCGACGCATACGGGGAAGAGAAATTTGCAAAGAAGATCGCGGCGAACATAGTTCGGGCGAGAGAGAAAGGCAGGATCACCAGGACGGGAGAACTGAAGCGGATCATAGAGGCAAGCATTCCGGCGAAGTTTCAGCACAACGGCCCGTGCGAGCGAAAGACATTCCAGGCGATTCGAATTGAAGTGAACGATGAGTTAGGCGGACTGGAAGATGCGGTTCGCGGACTGGCGCGGCGCCTGAAAAAGGGCGGCAGGATCTGTATCCTGACATTTCATTCTTTGGAAGACAGGATCGTAAAAAACGTATTCCGGGACATGGCAACGGATTGTATCTGCGATAAGAGTTTGCCGGTGTGCGTGTGCGGAAAGAAGAAAGAAATTGAAATTATCACCAGAAAACCGCTGACAGCAACGGAAGAGGAATTGGCGGACAACTCCCGATCCAAATGTGCGAAATTGCGAATAGCGGAAAAAGTTTGAGAATATAATGAAGGAGAAGGGCAACATGGCAACGGGCGTTTTGGAAAGGATAAGGACGAATGAACGTACGGACAGTTCGCTGAAAGCATACGGAAAGCTGAGCGGCGGGGCGGAGCCTGCCGAAATGACGGAAGAGCAGAAGGCTCTGAATTTTAATTCGCGCATCTCGGATAATTATAAAAAACTGATCAATCCCGACCTGAAGAAGGCGGAAGAGATCATGGGCGAAGCGCCCGTACAGGAGGACTATGCGGAGCCGGTTTACGATTCTCCCGAATCGTATGCGCGCGCCATGCTGTATCCGGAGCGTGAGCAGGAACAGCAGCAGGTGCCGCAGTTTACCCATCAGCGGGTAACGGAAGATATATTCCGTGCGGATTCGCCGATCAACAATCGTGCGGCGGTCATGGAACCGCAAGCTCCTGCCTATGAAGCGCCTGCTTATGAGCAGCCTGTATATGAGCAGCCGGCACAACAGACTGCATATGCGGAGGAAGCGAGCGAAGATCTGACGCCGACGATGACGACGATCCAGTATCGCAGTGATCTTTACCGCGACGAACAGCGCGTGGCGAAAGAAGAGAAAAAGGGCTACTCGATGACGGCGAAAGGGAAACTGCTGATGTGCGTTTACGCGATCGTCGTGGCGGTGGTTCTGGCGCTGATCATAATCAATACGAGCGTGCTGAACAATTTGGATTCGAGCATATCGGCGCGGGAAGCGGAACTGAATTCCGTGATGACGCAGTCGCAGGCTCTGAAAGATGAGATCGCGGAACTTACGAGTGATTCGTCGATCATCAGCCGTGCGGAAGAAGAACTCGGCATGGTACGCAACTGACAACTGAAAGATTTACGAACGAAATCGGTCTCGCGGGCGGCCTTTGGTTAGGGCTGCGGGCAGACCGATTTTTTTATGTCTGAAAGGAAGGAAAAGAGAGATCGGAAAGACAAAACATAAGGCGGGCGCGGTGTCCGCAACGCTTTTACGAAAGAGGTTATTTGCCGCAATGCTGGCAATGGCCTTTCTTTTTTTGGCAATTTTCGGCAGATTCTTTTACGTGCAGGTCGTGGAAGGGGAAAAACTGCGAGCGAAAGCGATCGGGCAATGGACGCGTGAGATCCCGGTGATCGCGGCGCGGGGTGAAATTACGGATACGAACGGGGTAGTTTTGGCGGAAAACGATGCCTCTTATTCGGTGTTTGTCCGACCGAATGCGGTCAAAGACAAAGAATATACGGCAAAAACGCTGGCGTCGATTTTTTCGTTGGACGAAACGGAACTGTACGAAAAGCTCACGGGGAAAAAAGTGTCGGAGATCACAATCGTGCGGCGCGTGGAGAAGGTAAAGACGGCGCAGTTGGAAGAGTTTGATCTGCCGGGAGTATACTATGCGCGGGACAATTCTCGCATATATCCTTTCGGGACGACTCTGTCCCGTGTGCTCGGATTCACGTCATCGGACGGGAGCGGGTTGACGGGACTGGAAAAATATTACGACAAATATCTTGCGGGCGTGAACGGGGAGATCGCCTATCCTGCGGATCTGGTCGGGGCAGAAGTGGACGGCACGGCGGTCTATTATCCGGCGGCGGACGGGCTGAACCTTCGGCTGACGGTCGATTACGGGATCCAGCAGCTTGCGGAAGCGGCGGCGCAAAAGTTGTATGAACAGTATTCGCCGGTCAATGCGCAGATTGTGGTGCTGGATCCGGATACGTTTGACATTCTGGCGATGGCGGAAAGTCCGTCGTATGATCTCAACGACATACCGCGCGACGATCCCGAACTTTTGAACGAACTTTCCAGGAACAATTTGATTTCGGACATTTACGAACCTGGTTCGACATTCAAGATCGTAACGGCGGCGGCAAATATTGAAGAATATCTGCAGAGAAATTCTGCGGCATTTTCTTTGCAGTATCATTTTAACAGTTCGCGGACGCGTACGGTGGACGGGACGACGATCAAATGCTGGAGCACGCATGCGAACGGAAAACATTGCAACCAGACTTTGGCGGAAGCGCTGAACAACAGCTGCAACCCTTGCTTTACGGATATAGCGCTCTCGTTGGGAACGGAAACTTTTTATGATTATCTGGAGCTGTTCAATTTCGGAAAACCGACGGGGATCGATTTTTCGGGGGAAGCGCAAGGAATGTTGGTATCGGAGAGTGCGGTGCGGGATTGCGATCTGGCGCGCATCGGATTCGGACAGACGGTAGCGGTAACGGCGCTGCAGCTTGCGTGTGCGGGAGCCGCGGCGGTGAACGGCGGGTATTATTATCAGCCGCGGCTGGTGAAAGAAATTTACTCTTCGGACGGAAAGATCCGGGAGACGATCGAGCCCGTTCTGAAAAATCGTACGATCAGTGAAGAGGCGTCCGGAATTTTGGCGTCTTTGTTGGAAGGCGTTGTGGCGAACGGGAGCGGGAGCAAAGCGTATATTGAGGGATACAGGGTCGGCGGAAAGACGGGAACGGCGCAGAAATTTGAAAACGGAGCGATCGCGCAAGGGAAGTATGTATCGTCTTTTCTGGGATTTTTCCCTGCGAACGATCCGCAGTATCTGGCTTTGGTGATCGTGGATGAACCGCAGGGTGCGTATTACGGGAGCGTCGTGGCGGCGCCCGCGGCGGCGGAAATATTCAGGGGCATCATCGAATTGAAAAACATAGCCCCGTATCAAACATAAGGAGCAGAATTTTGTTACTCGGAGAATTATTGCGGAAGGTACATAGCGAAAGATGCGTCCGCTTTGCGGAGAAGGAGATCACAGGTGTCAGTACGGACAGCAAACATGTCATGAACGGGGACTTGTTTGTATGTTTTGCGGGAGGCGAGCATGACGGGCACGATTACGCGGCGGAAGCGTTGGCTTCGGGTGCGGTCGCGCTGGTGGTGGAACGGGAATTGGATTTTCCTGTCCCGCAGGTGATCGTCAAAGACGGAAGAAGTGCGGTAGGAGAGATTGCCGCCGCCTTTTACGGGCATCCCGAAGAAAAGCTGAAGATTATCGGGATCACGGGCACGAACGGGAAAACGACCACGGCGCATATGCTCGTG
>CASEWU010000062.1 GCA_949291725.1 uncultured Bacillota bacterium | reverse complement strand
CTTATGTACGGTTGCGAGCCTTACATTCAGTTTAGCACAAAGGAGCTTTTTTGTATACCTGCTTCTTGCTGCAGCTAAAGCCTTTGTCGTTTTTCCTTTATCCACCGGCATAGCCGGTGGGTTTCTTTTAATGACAAAAAATCGGGAGTAGTTCAACTCCCGATTTCATTTACCGATACTACTATCGGATATAATTATCCTTTATAAACAAAAAACAATTTTTTTTTCAGATATTTATCCTTTCAGGCCGGTCAGCGAAACGCCTTCAATGAGCGAACGCTGGAACAAAGCAAATATGATCAGCGACGGGATCATCATCAGGATACACAGCGCCATCTGCACATTCGGTGCTTTGTCCTTGTTTGTAACAGCTCCCAAAAATCTGTAATAGATCCCCACGGCAAGCGTAAACTTGTCGGATGCGGTGCTGTCAATGTACATGAGCGGCGTCGTAAAATCGTTCCAGCAAGCCATGAACGTATTTACCGCCGTCAGCAAAACAACAGGTTTGACCATCGGCAGGATCACTTCAAAGCAAGTACGCAATTCGGACGCGCCGTCGATCATCGCCGCTTCGTTGTAACTTTTCGGAACCGAACGCAGATACTGCCTGATAAGAAAAATATTTACCATTCCCCCGCCGAACAACTGTGGGATCGTGAGCGGCAAAAGCGTATTCAGCCAGCCTATCTTGCTGTACGCGACGTACAGCGGCACCTGCGATACGATCCCCGGGAGCATCATGGTAGAAAGCGCAACGGCAAAAAGTATGTTGTTTCCCTGAAACCGGATGCGTGCAAATCCGTAAGAAACGATATACGCCGACAGCGTTCCGCCGATCACGTTGACCAGCAAAACGATGACCGTATTCTTAAAATAGATGAAAAACTCGGAATTCATCGCCTCTGCATACGAGGAAAAATTGAGCGATTCGGGCAGGATCTGCACAGGGTAAGACGTCGCCTCCCGCCAGGTCATGAAACTGCGCGTAAACATGACGAAAAACGGAAACAGCAGGATCACTGCCAAAAGCGCCATCAGAAAATATTTGACCGTTGCAAACACGATCTTTTTTGTCTTTCCGTTATTCATACGTTACATTTCCTCCCCGTAGTACACCCATTTGCTGGTCTTGAACACAACAAGCGTAAGCAGGGCAATGATGACAAACAGCACCCAGGAGAGGGCGGAGGCCAAACCGAAATTCAGCTGTGTAAATGCCGTATCGTAAATATTCATGACGTAAAAGAGCAGTGCGTCTCCGTCGCCGCCCGTGCCGCCCGTCAGCACGTAGGCATTGGCAAAAATCTGCAAGCTCCCGATGATCCCCATCACGAGATTGTAAAAAATATACGGAGTAGACATGGGGATGGTAATATGCGCAAGAGATTGAAGTTTATTGGCACCGTCCAGCCGCGCCGCTTCGTACATGCTCTGCGGAATGGATTTAAAAGACGCGATCCAGATGATCATTCCCCCTCCGACACCGAAAAACTGGATGGCGATAAACGTACCCATGATATGGTCGGACGTCAGAAAATCGAAAGACGTCGCAAACAGATCTCGCAAAATTATGTTGGCAATGCCGTACTGAACATTGAGAATGTCCTGCCACAAAAGCCCCACCACAACCCCGGGGATGAGCACCGGAAGATAATAGATCACGCGGAAAGCATAGATACCCTTGCTTGCCTTGTTGAGCAAAAGCGCGAGAAGGTAGGTCAGAACCATGCTCAGCGGAATATAGATCACGGCATACAAAAACGTATTGCCGAGAGATTTATAAAACAGCCGGGAAGAATTGCTCCCGTCAAACAGGGCGACATAATTCTGAAACCCGAAATTTGACATGGGATTCACGAGATCGGTATCGTGCAGGCTGTAAATGAGCGAGCAGATCGTAGGATAGAGCGTAAATAAGAGCAGGCCCAAAACGAGAGGCGAAACAAACAGCCACCCCTTGTAATTGTTACGGATACTCTTTTTCAGTTTTTCGACATTCATGGCAGCCCTTCTCCTTTTCCGCCCCGCTTTCCGGCGGGGCGGTCATTTTATTTTACATAACACCTTCTGTCTGTGCCTGTGCATACGTACAGAATGCCGCGGCGCTCGTATAATTGGAAAGTTCGCCGATCAGCTGCCGTACCTTGTTGTAAATTCCGCGCTCTTTGGACGGATCATACCCGCGAGCATACGTGGAGAGCACATACGTGTATTCGTCCGAATCGGAGCGGATAAATGCGCTCTGATCGACTCCTTCAAGGTATTTGCGCCAGGTCGCATTTTCATCCTGCTGCATGGACAAGAGGATGGGGACACAGTTGCCCGTAGCGCTGAATACTTCCTGCCCCGATTCGCACATCACATATTTGCAGAACTCCCAGGCGAGGTCTTTTTTATCCGAAATGGATGAAATTGCGTATCCCGTATTGCCGTAACAAAGATAATGTTCGTTTTCCCCCATCAGAGGCATCGGCAGGAAAGCAAGCTCGATCTCGCTTTCTATGCAGGAAGAAACGCGCGGACGGGACATGATCCACATGGCGGCATTGCCGTTGAGGAACGCTCCGCCCGATACGGTCGAGCGCGGGTCTGCGATGAGTTTGTTTTCGATCAGCTGCATAATCTCACCCATCGCCGCCTGCGTCCCTGCTTCTTCGAATCCCGCCTTTCGGGTCTCGGCATCGAACAGGTAACCGCCTTCGGAAAGCACGAACGCATTCAGCATGGCCGCCCACTCGAAAGACGAATCCAGCGGATAAATGTAATCGCGGTTGGTCTGCGCGTCCATTTTCGTGCGGATCGTGCGCAGCAGCGCAACCATCTCGTCCCACGTCCAGCCGTCCTTATACTGCTCGTAATCGATCCCGTACTGCTCCAGGAGCGAAGTGTTCAGATAGACGACGGGCTGATTGTACTCGCGCGGCGCATAATACAGCGAACCGTTGTAGACGCGCGCCGGTTCGAACGCGTTTTCGTCGTACTTGGAAAAATCAAAGGAATCCTTTTCAAAATAGGGATCGAGATTTTCAAACACGCCGTTTTCCGCCCATTGAGAAGCGTAATCGTCGTACGTGTACACGACATCGGGCAGGTTTTCCCCGTTGTACATTTTCAGGATCGACTGGTTATATTCCGCCGCGGGAACAGCGACCGGATTGATACGCACGCCGACACCCTTTGCCTGCTGCTCTTTTACAAAACCGCTTGAAAGAGCCGTAATGATGCGCGCTTCCGAACTGTCCTGCTGATATGCCACCTGCAGTTCCACCGCATCCGGATCGTCGCTCCCGATCGGCCCGTCGCCGATATCCGTTCCGTCCCCTCTGGTACAAGCCGCGGCGCCGAACATCATACCGACGATCAGACAAAATAGGACAGGTATCCGCAATATTTTTTTCAACATATTTACCTCCGCATTATTGAATCGCAATATTCACATTCCCGAAGGGGACATTCATCACAATGGTATTCCCTTGCACCGTGAAATCGGTCGTCGCTTCACCGTTGACAAGAACTTTATAACTGCTCCTTTCAGGCACTTTGAATGTAACGCACATCGTAAGCCCCGCCGTATCGCCCGTGATTCCGGAAAGGATGAGCTGATCATCCGCCGCAAGGCAGTCATACTTGTGCCCGCCGAACTTCAGATTGGTCATGGCGATATACGTAAGCTCTTCGGGCAGATCGGGCGTTATGCTCAGTTCAGAATAATTTCCGTCCAGCCCCAGATACGCCTGCGGCAGGATCGCATAAATCATAGCCGATTCATAAAATTCGTTGTCTAACCCAAGCGCGCCGTCAGAGCCGCCGCCCTGCAGGGTGTAATAATCGTAATTGTCAATGTCTTCCATACGCTTTTGCGCATAGTACGTCTGATAAAAACTTGTTCCCGTACCGCCCGCGTTCATCACTTCATGATACCATTCGCTGATATCCGAAAGCCGCTCGTAACTTGCGTCCGATCCGAGAAGCTGCTGGCGCGCGATCACGTCGTAATAGGAAGTATAGAGGATGGCGCCGCCGTCCTGCACTTTAACGGAAAATGCCGCATCACGGTAAATGCTCGTATAGTCGTACTGATTGTCGCGCGTGGTCGAACGCGGCCCGAACTGATAGAAATAAATATCGCTGCCCGTCGACGTATCTCCCTCGACCGTGCGCGTGCCGTCCAGCCAGGAATAAATGGACTGTGCCTGTTCGTCGGTGGCAAGACCGTGGAATACCATGCGTACATTCGTTTCCACCATCCCGTAATCGAGCGGCTTGCCCGCTTCGCCATACGAATTTTCATCGTAAATGCCCCACGCATACCTGCCCGTTTCCGGATTCCAGAATCCGCCTTTGTCATAGTCGCGCTGTACGTTGGTTTTGATCGTTGCGGCAAGCTCGCTGAGTGTTTCGGGCGTAAAATCGTACACGATGTCGCCTTTCCCCTCGTTCGATTCGTCAAATACGCCGTACGGGTCATAATTGGCTACCGCCGTCTGTTCCGTTTCGATCCCCGCATCCAAAAGCGCCTGCTCCATGTTCGCAAGAGCGATACAGCTCAGATAAAAATACATATTCGCTTCCAGATTCAGATTGCAAGGCGGATAAATATCATAATACCCGTTGCCGATGCGGTGTCCCGTCCCAAGAGCGCTGTCATGCCCGGGAAGATAGGTCAGATCGACCAACCCGTCCGCTCCGTGAAGCGCATACGCCTGGAACATGAACGCCTGTCTCGCGCGCCCGATGTTGTTTGCGACCGTTTCCAGATCGTTGGAATAGGAAGTCATCTCTTCCAGCGTAAGAATGTATTTTGCCGAACTGGTACTCTGGCGCGTATCCGCCATGGTACGGAAATATTCGAGACGTACATTGATATCCAGGCTTTCCCCCGTCTTCGGATAAATGCGTACGCCCACCTGCGTAACCGTTCCGTTCCAGTCCGGATGCAGATACATGGGGAAATAGGTGCGCACCTTGTTGTACTGCGAAAGCGTTACGGGATTGGAAGCAAATTCCGAAGCCTTTACTTCATGCCAGCCAGATCCCTCCCCTTCTTTTTTCCAGAGTATGCCGTAATCGGCGATATCCGTCTCCCGTATGCCGGCACTGTTTGCAAGATCTTCCAGGATCATGCGGATCTCCACAAAGGGCGCCAGATCCGCAGAAAAACTTGTTTCGGCGGAAGTCAGATCGTACGTCTCGCCTTCTTTGCCGTAAAAAGATCCGTTCAGGTATCCGCCCGAAACATTTCCGTTCTTTCCGCCGACCGTCCAGCCGTCCGCCGACTGGCTGAATTCACTGCCGTATGTACCCAGTTCGCTGTAATCGGGGAAAACCCAGCCCTGTCCCGGCATATCATAGGCTCTTGCATCTACCGGGAAATCCGTATCGTTGAACCACACGTACGCATTCCCGAATTTGTCGATATCGATGGAATTGATGTACCGCTGCATGAGTGCGTCCGCATCGTATTCTTTCAGTGCGAGTGCCGTGCTGTCGAACCAGGAAAGGGCCAGTGCTTCCCATTCCTTCGCGTACGACCAGCACGCCCCCATCCGCGCCGTGCCGATGGATTCTTCTCCCGAACGGATATGCCGCGTATAAAAATCATTCATAAACTCGGTGAGTGAATCGTCCGACGTATAAAAAGTAAGATTTTCGCTCGTGCGGATCAGCTCTAAAAGCCCGTCATCGCCGCGCTGTACAAACTTCAGCCCTTCCGCATTCAGCGTTTCATACGATTTGGATGAACATCCGCTCGCCCCTGCGCATACAAAGACAAGCGCAAGCGCCGCCGCACAGATCTTTTTTATAGTTTTACGCATTTCTTATT
>CASEWU010000061.1 GCA_949291725.1 uncultured Bacillota bacterium | reverse complement strand
TGCGCACGGTCAGCGTAAGAACGATCGCGATGACCGAAAATATGATCCCGAGCGCCGAAAGATACGGCAGCTTTTCGCCGACGACGATGCCGCCCTTCGAAGCTCTCCACATCTCGCGGTACAGATAATACCCGAACGTGATGATCCTTGACTCCGCCCCGAGCGATTTGAAACTGACCAGGCACATCATGTTCGTGAAGATCTCGCAAATGCAGACCACAATAAACGTCGACAGCGTTCCCCAGATGCCGGGTATCGTAATGAAGAAAAATTCCTGAAAGGAAGATACCCCGTCGATCTTTGCCGCCTCGCTCACCGATTCGGGAACAGAGCTCATCGCCCCGTTGTACATCATGAGCTGTATGCCGAACCCCGCCCAGACATTGTAGAACAAGATCGTCTGAAAATCAGTGTCCGGGCTGGACAGCAACCCGACGTCCGTTATATGAAACGCGGGCAGGCCTTCCTCGACAAAATACATGAAGATCAGGACCAGAACGACGCTGCTGATGATCTGAGGAAGAAACAAGATAAAACGGAACACCGCGCTTCCGAAGCGCTGTTTATATATGTAAAAGGCAAAGACCAGCGCGCCGAACGTGATCAGGACGGTGCAGACATAAAGGATGAGCGAATTTCTGATCGCGGGTGTCAGCTCCGGATCGTGAACGAGGTTCCGAAACGCCGTTTCAAAATTGGAAAAACCCGCAAAATGCGCCGTTCCCCCGTCATACTCTTTAAATGCCAGGATCAGAGAGTTGAAGTTTACGCCGATATAAAAGATGAGGAATTGCAGCGTGGGCAAAGCGACGATGCAGATATAAAAGATCAGCGAACTTTTGCTCTTGAAGACCCTGTTTTTTTTGATCGTTTCCATCTCCTGCTTTCCCGCCGTTAATCAAAAAACTTTGAATACATCGCGTTCCACGTATCCGAACCGACCCACATGCCCTTGAAATAATCTTTCGCACTCACTTTGTTTTTGAAAGCGTCCGTCGGATAGTCATAACCGTACCCGTTCACGACCGAAGCGGTCAGGATCTCACCTTCGTTCTGAATGTAGATCGGGGAAGTAGACCTCGCGTCGTAAGAACCGTGTTCCATCTTATACTCCATGATCTGTTTGGTCTCATACGGCAGCTGCGCGAGCTGCTCGTCAGTCATCGTGTATTCGACGGCTTTGTGCAGTCCCGTGTCCATCGTAAATTGCTGTAAATTTTCCGGAAGATAACAGAATTTCAGAAACTCTTTTGCCGCGCTGATCTTGTTCGGATCGATCGTCGCTCTGATAAACACATAGGAATTGTAACGGTTCAGAAGTTTCATCTCCTTGCCTGCCTCTGCCTGCGCGGTCGTCTGCGCAGTGGGAATGGGCATATAGCCGAATCTCCTGTTATACGCGGCGGCACCGTAAGAATAGGATTCTTTGATAGCCGTCTTCGCTTCGTTGTACCACCAGTTTCCGTCTACGAGCATGGCGATCGGCTTTTCTTTGCCGCCTTTGAGTTTGCTTTTCACAAAGACGTCCTGCGCGTCCGTATTCGAAAACACCGAACTGGACGTAGATTTGTCGTAATAATAATCGGGGTTACTGTAAATGCGTTCCATAAAGTCCAGCGCATAATATTTCGCCGCCTGCGCATATACGTCGTTTCCGTTTTCGGGCGTGATCACCTTCTTTTCGATCTGCGGCACGCCCGCCGCATTGAATCCCGTTACGACTTCCGTTTCGACCCCTTCACTGTCAAAGGAGAAATTCGCCATCAGCTCCTCGGCCGAAAGATAGTTCGCGGAAAACGCCATCATGAGCGACGCGAAGTAAAAAGGATATTGCCCCGACCAGATCATGGGAATAATGCCGCGGGTGATCATATAATCGCAAAGAGCAAAAAACTCGTCCACCGAAGCGGGAAGCCCGTCGTCCCATGTACCCGGTTGCCCGTCGGGACCTTTGGAAGGCACGTCGGCCGCGCTCAGGACAAAGCCGTTGTTTCCGTTGTCCTTGTTTTCGGCAAAATACAGATTTTCCTTCTCGAACAGATCTATATCGTAGTTGATGCCGTCAAAGATCTCATAGTGCGGGATCGCATAGTATTTCCCGTCCACCGCAATGTCGGACAATCTTTCGCTGCCGATCGAGACGCCTTCATACCCCTGGATCTCGGCGATGACGTCGGATACATCCAGGAAATATCCCGCCGCGCTTGCCGTGCTGTACGGAACATCCTCCGAAAAGAAGATCTCTTCCGTCATGCCGTTCATCTGCGAAATGAGCGTCGTTCCCTTTGTCGAAGTTTTGGCGACGCGGCACTGCACGCCCGTCTTTCCCTCTTCGAAACGAACGTCTTTATACGCCTCTTCGAATCTTCCGATGAGGTCGTCCGTAGAATTTTCCGTATCGATCCAATCCGTCCCCTGCCCGCCGTTATAATTGCTGATATAAAGCGTCGTCTTGTTCGGATCGAGCGGATCTTCCTTTATCGTGCACCCGGCAAACGCAGAAAAAGTCCCCGTCATCAGTACACCCGTCAGAAAAAAGGCCAATAACTTTTTTTTCATAAATGACTCCTTTGCATTTTTATTTTCGATTATCACATTTTTCCCGATCGGCAAAAAACGCCGTTCACATTTTGCATTATACTTCAACTTCCTTTTGCTTTCAATACTGGAAATTTTGCAAATCGTATTGAATTTTTACTTGTTTTTGCAAACAGGCAATCCGCAAAAAAATGCGCCCCCAAAAAAACCTTTCCCGATTTTGGGGGCGCATGAAAAAACAGAGCCGTATCTGTTTTAAGGCAAAACTCAGCAGGTCCGATCTCTGATATTATGTTTTCGGGCTGCTTTTATACTCTCCCGGCGTACAGCCGTAGACAGCCTTGAAACGATTGTAAAATCCCGTTTTATCCGTGATGCCGCATTCGTTCATGATCGTCTCGACGGACAGATCTGTCTCCCGAAGCAAGGTGCAGAACTTTTTCATCCTCTGCTCCGTGATGAAGTCGGTCAGCGTCATGTTGTACGCCTTTTTGAAAAGACGCGAAAAATATGAAGGATTATAAAAACACTGTTCGGACAGCGTCTTCAAGGTCAGCTTTTCCCCGCAATGCCTGCATATATAATCGATGATCTGGCCTGGAATGATCGTCTCGCTCTTGCGGTCGCATACCAGTATTTTCCTGAAAATATTGGTGAACAGGATGTTTATATACGAATCGAGCAGTGCGTTTTTGCCTATGTTGTCGGCGGAAAGTTCCTGTCCCAGCTCCTGAAAGACAAATTCGATCGCTTCCCGCTCCTTTCCCGTAAAAAATATGAGCGGACGGGACTTGTCAAGCTGAACCTGTATCTTTTCGAACGACGTCATCGCAAGCAGATAAAAAATGTTCTCTTCCTTCATCAGGATCTTATCGAAATAATCCAGTTTTATCATCAGATTGCTTGCGACGAGTTTCTCGTAGACTTTGAACGAATGCGTGCACCCGTAATTGATGTACAAAAGATTTCCTTTTTGCACGGGATACTCCACACCGTTGATAAAATGTGCGCCTTTCCCGTCATGGATATATACGATTTCGACAAAATCATGATCATGCAAAGACTCGTCTCTGATATCAGACAGCTGCTTCAACGCAATCATATCTGCAGACAAGACATCTTTCGATTGAAACTCGTCTTTTGCAAAATAGTGGAAAACTTCCATTCCCTTCCCTTCCTTTAATTTAAAATTGACTGAAAAACCGATGTCTCCGACCGAACGGTTTTTCCCGTCACTTATATTGTTATATATATTATAGCAGAAAATCGGATTTTTTCAATAGCTGAATCAAAAAACTTCACCGCTTGCGGCGATCCTGCAAAAACAGAGCATTCCGATGTGTCCGCACGATCACGCAACTGTGTTCCAACATTGCCGTTTTCGGAAGGCACAAAACTCATTGTGACTTGTGCCGCTACGCAACTCAATGATATGGATGCTACTCTTGCGTCTTTAATTGCTCAGATGCATTCCATTGCCAAAGTTTTGCCCGAGTACGATGTTGTCATGTCGATGTACGGCGTGGGTTACGTTCTCGGCCCTCAGCTCATTGCCGAAATAGGCGACATATCCCGTTTCAAAAAGAAACAATCTCTTGCTGCCTATGCCGATGTCTATCCCGAACAGAAACAGTCCGGCAAGAATGATCCTACTCGCACATACAAAAACTTTTCTACAATAAAAATCATTTTATACCTGCCGATGGCACTTGACAAATATGATAATTTCGGCTAAAATAATATCGCACATTAAATTAGCCGACAAGGAGTCTCTTATGTATATCAGTAGACACGCAGAACGAACCGTCGCAAAGCTTTCAAAAATGTTTGGCGCCATACTTGTCGCAGGGCCGAGGCAGGTTGGAAAAACAACGATGTTGGACCAGATAACCAACGGACTCAACCGTGCCACGCTAGACGATCCCATTATGCGCGCTGCTGCCGAAGAACAAAGCGGTACCTTCTTTTTGGACACTCCTCCTCCCGTATTCGTTGACGAGATACAAAAAGCCCCTGCTCTGTTCGAACAAATTAAGTTATACCTTGACAAAGATAAAAAGAAAGGGCAATTCTATCTTTGCGGATCCCAACAATTCAGGATGATGAAAGGTGTAAGCGAATCACTTGCCGGTCGCATAGGTCTTGTAACACTGCTTGGATTTTCAATGAGAGAAAGGCAAGGATTGGCCTTCGATTTGCCGTTTATCCCGACGGAAGAATACTTTGCCGCGCGCAAAGCCGAAAAGGCCGAAATTGGATATTTCGATGCTTGGAACATGATCCATCGCGGCAGTATGCCCGAACTTGCCGACAACCCCGATTATGATTGGCGGCTGTTCTACAGCTCCTATGTAAATACCTATATAGAAAGAGACGTCAAAGAACTATCCGAAATTGGTGATACGGTAAAGTTTACCAATTTTATGGTCGCAACAGCCGCCTGTATAGGGCAGCTTCTCAACCTGACGTCGCTTGCAAGAGACGTAGGTATAAGCGTCCCGACTGCCGAAAGGTGGCTTTCCATACTTGTAGCGTCAAATATCGTCTATCTCCTGCAACCCTACTCCAACAACATCTTAAAACGTGTTGTCAAAACTCCAAAACTCTATTTTCTCGATACAGGACTTGCTGCCTATCTCACCAAGTGGACTACTCCTGAAGTGCTGAAAAACGGCGCAATGGCGGGAGCGTTCTTTGAAAACTTCGTCCTTTCAGAAATCATCAAGAGCTACTATAACCAAGGAATAACCGAACCGCCGCTCTACTTTTACAGGGATAAGGATATGAACGAGATCGACCTTATGATAGAAGACGGCGGAACGCTTTATCCCGTCGAAATCAAAAAGCACGCTGATCCGCACAAAAAAGACATCTCGGCTTTCCAAAAGCTTGATAATATTCCGGGCATGAAACGCGGAACAGGCGGCGTCGTTTGTCTTTACGATAAACTAATATCTCTGTCCAAAACAGATAAAGTCATCCCGATAAACTACCTTTAAAAAAACCATTTGCAACTGTGGCGTTTGCTTGTCCCCTGTAGCAGCCTTCGTCCCAGCACGAGAAATCATCGTAAAGAAGCCGTTTCTTCTCCTCAACGAAAACCATAGCGGGCCATCACAAAGAAGCCGTCAAACAAGAGCCGGCAATGATGATAAGTTTGCCGGTCGATAAAGTGTATGTTCATGAAAGACCGCATAAAGTTGATACCACACTATACAGGCACGCCGCCGAGCCAAAACGAAGAATAGATGATAAGTCCGAGAGTCCTGAAGGTGAAAGCCTTCTGAGTTCTCTCATTTTTACGACAGAAGCCTCGGTGAATGCCTATTCATGCAAAAGCAGAAATAAAAAAGGTCTTGAACCAAATTTCAAAAGCGTATGCAAAAACTGTTTTACTTGAATATAGGAGCTAACCAATCAATGGATATTGCTGTTCAATGATGTTTGGGCAATGTTAAGCAGGCGCAAAATTAGCGCTAATTCGAAACTTCTTCGTACTGTTTTTCTCTACTAAAATGCAGTCCCTTCATCCCTATGCCAAATCAAAACAAATCTTTGATAAATAACTCGTATACCTTTTGAAAATCAATTGCTCAATTTATCCTGCGACTTTCTACTCTCCTCTGTAATATCAAGTGTCCTTTTTGCAATACAAATCCACACCATCTTCTCTGAATGCCCGAAATTCTTTCTCTTGTGCCCCTTCCCGCCGCGAAAACTTCCTTCTCAATAACTTTATCGACGAACATTTGTTTTCATTTTAAGAGCCTTTTACAGACTTATTTCAACTTTCGCCCCAAAGCACAACGTCCCTTCCCGCCTCTGCTCCCAGAAATCCAACGAAAAACGCAGCGGAATCCCCCCCTCTCAAAGACCTGTTTTTCATCCGAAAATCATGCCGTTTTTATGTCCCGAAAATGCACCTCGAAAAAGTAAATGGCTGCAGTGTGTGCGCTTAGGTTTAAACAAGCGGCGGCCTTCGGCTGCCGTGGGGGGGGAAGCCGCCACCGCACC
>CASEWU010000060.1 GCA_949291725.1 uncultured Bacillota bacterium | reverse complement strand
GTAGAGCCGGGCTCTTTTTTCATGCCGTAGAACCGCCGAACGCGAGGTTTTATCCATCGCGGTCGGCGGTTTTTGCTGTATAGGCGGCAAATTGCCATGTAACCGGTCAGACGGACAGCCGAATCCTCCGAACGCGATTTTTTTCAAAGAAATCAAATCGGAGGATAAAAATGAAAACGTATCAAAAAATCACCGTCAGAGTAGCGATAGGCAAACGCCGTTACAAAGAGATGGAAGTGAGAACGGAGGAGGCGCCGGCGATCCGGGCGGTCAATCGTCTGATCTGGCGCGAGCTTGACGAGGAGAAGCGCCGCAAGAAGCAAATGGAGAAAATGGGCATCAGCGTGTGTTCGTTGGACGAGTTGGAGGAGAAAGGCAAGGGAATACCGACCGGCGAGGAAACGGCGTTGGACAAGCTGATAGACGGCGAAGAGCGCAGCGAAACCGAAGCGATGATCGGGCGGGCGATGGAAATGTTGACCGAGAAGCAGCGGGAAGTGGTATATCGGTATTTTTGGAGAGGGGAAACGTTGCGGAACATAGCCCGGACATTGGGTATTCATCATTCCTCTGCGGAGGAGATTTACCTTGCGGGATTAAAGAAAATAAAAAAAATTCTGAAAAATTTTCAAAACACCCCGCCACGGGCTTAAAAAAACTCCTTATATAGGTGAGGGCAAAAAAAGGAGGAGCAAGAAGGCAATGAAAGAAAACATACGCGAATACGTTTCGGAAAAGACGGTGCGACTGCTGCGCGGCGCCGGATTTTACGGCTATGACAGCTATAAAGACGTTCCGGTGCTGGGTTTGAGGAACCTGAAAGGGCTGGGGTATTACAATACGATAGCGGTATTGGAATATCTGAAAGCGCGTTACGGGAGTGAGGAAGAGAACGGTGAAAGAGTGGATTACGGCGATGAACTGACGAATATAGACGAAGCGTTTTTCCGTTCGGGCTTTACGAGCGACGCGAAGGTTTCGCGAATGACGGTAGGGGAGCTGATCGGCAATGCCGGGATAACGAGCGGGGAGATGGAAGCGGCACTGACGGTACTCACGGAAAAATCCCGAAGCGAATGCGGCTGGCGACCGGCGCGGGAGTATAACACGCGTGAAGAAATGCTTCATGATTTCAAGGCAACGGAGGCGCCGTGAGATGCCCGGACAGGTCACAGGGATGTATTCGCTGAAACGCCGAGTCTTGAAACAATGGATTTACCGCAATCGTCATACGCAGCCGGGCGTAGCCAAGGCGCTGCGGCTGCGGGTATCGGTGTTCAAGCGCAAGTTGAAAAACCGCGAACCGTTCAGCGAGGCTCAGATCCGCAGGTTGGTATATTTCATGGGCGCGAGGGACGCATTCCGAGTAATCTATTTCCGATCATACGGAGAGCGGGAACGGGTGCGGCAAGAAGTTTTCGGGAGCAGGAGGAAAGATGGAAAGAGAAACGAGTATGCGGACGAACCGGAGCAGCCGCAATGAACGAATTTCCAAGTTATTGTCTGACGGCGGACAGCTGAGAAATTTTTATCGTTTTACGGCGCAGAATCCGCAGTTTAATTTACATGACGCCTGTCAGATAATTTTGGCGCGCCCCGACGCGAGCGTATGTTTCTATATCGACGAATGGAACAGTTTGGGGCGTCGAGTTATCAAATCCCGCGAAGGGATTGCGTTTTACGATATAGACGGAGAAAAGCAGCATGTATTCGACGTCCGTGATACGCACGGTGATATGCGCTACCGGCGCTTGATTTTTCCGTTGCGTCGGTTGTTATATGGCTTGGATGAACTGAACGGAACGGAGCTAGCGGAGAGCAACAGGAAAGATTACAATAAAATTCTTTCGGGCGTGGCGCAGTATCTCGACGAGAACGGCTATTTCACGGCAGATGACCTCCGCAACAGCCTGATTGCCGAGGGCGTGGCGTATTCGTTGTATAGCAAGACCGGATTTCCGAAAGAAGCCGGGATAGCGATTCGCGGTCTGCCATATGGTCTGGAAGAGAATGCGCGGCTGTTCAAAGAGATATATCTGTTTACGGATACGTTGCGGGAGGAAATATCTTCGGCGTATGAACGGTGGCTAAGGACGCCGCAAGTCATTGATGATATTGAAGAAGAAACGATTTCGGACGAACCCGTTTTGACGGACGCTCCGCCGCAATCCGTTTCGGAGGCAGCCCTCTCTGCTCCTGAGCCGCAGGGAGAAAATCTGTCCGTCAATCCCGTGTACGCAAGGTATATGGCGGCGCAGCAAGACAAGCCGGAAGCCGTCGTGATGATCCGCGTGGGGGATTTTTACGAGGTCATGGGCGAGCGCGCGCGGGAGGTTTCAGAGTGGCTGAACCTTACGCTTACAAGCCGTGACGTCGGACTTCCCGATCGCGTACCAATGTGCGGTTTTCCGTACCATGTCACGGAACAGTATTTGCAGGCGCTCCTCGAACATTGCAGCGTATGCGTTGTGGAACCGGACGCCGAACCCATCTGCATTCTTTCCCATGTGGCAAGCGCGGAACCGGAAAAGGCAGAGGCGGTTCCCGTCGCAGAGGCCCAGCGACCTATGCTTACGGAGATCGAAGAAGCCGAACCGAATCCGTTTGACGAGGAAGAAGAATCGGAGGACGAGCCGGACGAAGCAGATTGGGAAGAAGCGCAGTCCGACTCTGTATCCGAAGAGGCGGAGTCCGGATCGAAGAAAGACGAAAAGGGGATTCGGGACAGGAAACGGAAACAAAAGCCGCAGATGTCGCTGTTTGATCTCGTTGAGCCGGAGGAGAAGAGCGAGCGCGAGAAACTTATCGAGCGGACGCTGCAATACGGAAGCGGCGTTCAGGACGGAAAATATCGTATTTTCGATTATTACAACGAAAACTCGACGCCCAAAGCGTTTGCGGATTTTCTGAAACACGAATACGGGATCGGCGGTCATGGGGGCACGAATGGCGACGACGAATGGCATGACGGCAAGGGCATTCGACTTTCTCATGACGGAGCAGAGGGTAAATTTGAAGTACTTTTGAAATGGTCGGAAGCAGCGTTGCGCATTGCCGATCTCATCGATGACAATAACTATCTGACAGAGAAGGAAAAGGCGGGTTATCCCGCATACCGCGCGGAGCTGAACAGGCAGATCGCGTTGCGTGCGGAGGAGGATCGGCAGAAGCGGGAACTGATCGAACAGGTCATCGTCAAAGAGCCGCCCGCCCGCAAGCAGAGGATTCTGGATGCGTATTCCGAGAACAAGGAAACCGCCGCATTTGCTGAATTCCTGCAAAACGAATACGGAACGACTGTTGAGGCGACGAGCGAATATCATATGCGCTATGATGCGAACGGCGTTTGGCTGTCCAAGTATAATGAGCTCGGTAATACGGAATTGCGTGTCAGCTTTTCGTGGGAAAAATTTGCGGATCAGGTGATCGACGTCATCGAAAGAGGTCGGCTGTTTGCGGAGGGGAACGGATATGAAGATTCAGATGAAAGTACACCGCCCGCTGCTACGGCTGCCGAGCAAGGCGAAAACACCGATCTTAACACGGTATTAGACCAAAGCGATCTCGGTGGAGCCAAGACGCGGTTCAAGAACAACGTTGCGGCGATCCGGCTTGTAAACAGGCTGTATACAGAAAACCGCAATCCCACGTCGGAGGAGAGAAGGACGCTTGCGCAGTATGTCGGCTGGGGCGG
>CASEWU010000059.1 GCA_949291725.1 uncultured Bacillota bacterium | reverse complement strand
GTGTTTTATCGGAAGTAGTTTATGCGAAGTAACCGTCTTTGAGTTTACCGAGCGTCCAGCCGATTTTTTTGCCGGAGAGAAGATATGTCTTTGCGTTTTTTTGCAAAGATGTGTTTTCGGGCAGATCCTTTATGTTTTCCGGTGCGCCGGGGAAAACCCAGTCGTAAAAAGCAGGGCTGTTGTCATCGGTATGCAGAATATCAAAGAAAGCCTGAAAGTGAAGGATCCTGGAAGAAGAGGGCAGCAGTTCTTTCAGACAGGGAGTAAGGAGCCAAGTCTCGCAAAATACTCCGACATCCGCGTATGACGGATAAAATTTGGCAAAAAATGCGTGTGCGTCAGAAAAAGACTGGCGGATATTTTCATCGGTAAGGAGGGCATCGGAAGGAATATGCAGGCTCAGGACGTCTGAATTTTTGCGGCACGTCATTTCATATTCGAATATACCGATCCGAAATTCTTTCAGTGCAAGCTGACGCGGAAACCACCATGCCCATCGAAAGACAGGATGCCCGAAAAGCTTGAGATCGCTTTCAAAAAACCTCGGGAGGAATTTCATTGTGTCAAGAAAAACAGAGGCAGGTATTCCTTTTTGTCGGTACAGATCCCTTGATTGCAGAGCGCATTGCACCATATAAGCAAGCATTTTGATGCCGTCCTCGTCCGGAGCCAGGGCTTTTTCAAGAGTATGGACGTTTTCAATGTCCGTAGGAGCGCTGATAAGCCTTTCCCGATAAGATTGAAGCTCTTTGAAATCGAAGGAGATACTCGCTTTTTGGATAAGATCGACGAATTCGGGGGCAAACCCGATTTCTTTTAAAAATTCTCTGATTTCCATAATTCATTCCATGTTGTGTCTAAGGTCAGCGAATACGGATTTTTGTGCATTTTACATTGCCGGAAAGTATTTCGCGGATGGAGTATTTGCCGTTTGCGATCAAGACGCGCGTACCCTGGGCGGCTGCTTCTTTGACGTATTCTAGTTTTGCTTTTGCCCCGTTTGCACCTTTCCTGGATGCGCCGTCGCAATATTTTTTATAATTTTCGATGTTTTCAACCAGTTCGTAAGAGTCCTTGCCGCTGATCTCTTCGATCAGGGTAGAAGGATCGTGCGGATCTGTATAGATTCCGTCGACGCTGGTAAGGATGAGCAAGGTTTCTGCTTTCACAAGGCAAGCCACAAGGGAAGCGGTTTCGTCGTTGTCGATGCATTCATGTACTTTGGTGAGCGAGCGAGACAGGGCTGCGATCTCCATACGCCTGTTTTCCGATTGCGAAACGGCGTCATTGTAATTGATGATGGGGATAGCGTTCTGCGAAACGCAGCGCAAGAGCAGTTTGCGAATGTGTTCGCGTTTGACTTCATCGTTGAAATGATGATGTTCGACAAGGATCTGGCGTACGCTGTATTTTGCATCGACGAATTGACGGTACGTTTGCATCAGGATCGCCTGGCCCTGTGCGGCGTAGTCGGTTTTGGAGTCCTCGTTGTCGGCAAGTTCGTGTCCTGCGCGCATCATATAATCCAGTCGTCCGATTTCCGTTGCACCGCTGGAGATCCAGATATAACCGGGTCTAAGCTCACGGGACAGGCGCGCAACGCGGGTATAGTCGATCATATTGTCCTGCTTGTCGATCAGTGCCATAGATCCGATTTTTCCGACCAATTCTACATCAAATTTCATAAATCTCCTGTGTATGCCGTAAAAAATGCAGAAAGTTGCGCATACTGACGGCAGAATTGCTTTATTTGCATTCTATTATACCTTGTCGGGGAATAAAAATCAATGGTTTTCAATAAGAAATTGACGTATCGAATTCTTAGTACATCGCTTTTGGCGATTCTTTTGCTGTGTTTTTTGCCTTTATTTGGCGGATGCGCGGCAGGGGAGCTTTCAACACTTCGTTCCTTTTCAAAACCGTATGCAGGGGAATACCGTTGCATTGAAGCGACGCTTGGGAAAAAAGATCTTTTGAAGCAGTATTGTTCCGTGGATCTTGTATTGAAAGAAGATGGGACGTTTGAACTGACGGCAATCGAAAAACGGGGCAAAACGCGTAAAGCGGGAGGAGAATATTCGTACGATGAAGAAAACGAACTTCTTATATTCACCGCTAAATTTTTCGGAAAAAATCGTACAAAAACCGTATTTATGCAGGACGGGACGTTTGTGATCGAACATAAAATCTTAGGGAAGAACCTGGTGCTGAAATTCAGACTCGGCGGATAAATTAGGCAAAAATCAATCCGCAAAAGTAAAATGCCGCCGCAACGAGCAGAATTTTTATTTTCTCTTGTCTTTTTCGTGTTTCTATGATAGTATAAACGTATCGGGGAGGGGGAGAATGAAAGAGAAAATTATGGAATGTGTTGTGCGTTCCCGTATTTTGAACGATGCGCGTAAGAATACGACAAAACGTACGGCGAATTATTTTTTTGTTGTAACGATCGTCATTGTATTGATCAACGTCATTGTTTTCGCTGTCTGCGGCAGGGATACGGGCGATATCAGCGTGCGTCCAGACTGGGGCCGTTTTTCGGTCAACAATCTGATGCAGACGGTCATAAATACGTTTACGCATTTCAATTGGCAGCACACGCTTTTGAATATGCTTTGCTTTCTGATTGCCGGGATGTATCTCGAACGAAAGAAGGGCAGTTTTCCTTTTTTGCTCCTTATGGTGCTGATGATATTTTTTACGGGGTTTGCAAGCGGTGCAAACGATATATCACTCCGTTGGAAAGGGTATTCGGGTGCAAATTACGGATTGTACGGGTATATTGTTATTGAGTATATTTTTATGCTGTTTCAAAAGCGTAAGCGCGACATTTTCAACATTATTTCGGGTGCCGTCGTGTTGGGGTTGATTTATCTTGCAATGTGTTTTAACGGAGGGACTTCTGCATTCGGGTTCGAATGGTTTCCGTACGATCTTTTGCACAACCTCGGACACGCGAGCGGGTTCTTTGCGGGCATCGTGTTGGGGTGTGTCGGGCAGGGTACGGAATGTCTTATCTTCGGAGGAAAAGGCGATTTGCAGGATTTGGACCGGGAATAAAGAATGGTGCCGTTTTTCTTCACACCAAAGAAAAATTTTGAGTGTACGGCAATGCATAATAAAACCGCTGTCCGAAAAATGTTTTACGGACAGAGACAAGACAGAAAAAAACAGCGGCCCGCAAAATTTTGCGGGCCGCTATACGATTTACACGCAGGGCGAATGCTCTGCGTGTATATTTTAAACAAAGGTAATTTTCGGAATAAAATAACCTGCGTGCGCAAAAGTTTGCGCACGCAGGGGAAATGTCTTTTACACTTTATTGAGGGAACGGAACGCTTTTTCGACGACGTTTTCTGCTGTGAATCCGAATAGTTCGAAAAGCTTGTTTGCGGGGCCGCTTGCACCGAATGTGGTCATGCCGATGATCTCGCCGCAGTCTCCCGCGTACTTGTACCAGGACCAGGGGGAAGCGGCTTCCACGCAGACGCGTGCCTTTACTTCGGGCGGCAGAACTTCGTCTTTATAAGACTGAGGCTGTTTTTCGAATTCCTCCATGCACGGCATGGATACGACGCGCGCGTCGACGCCTTTGCCTTTGAGGATCTCTTTTGCCTGCATGCACTGTTCTACTTCTGAACCGCTGGCGATCAGCAGGACATCGGGTACTTTTTTGTCGCTATCCGCAAGCACATAGGCGCCTTTGAGGGCCTCCAGACCCGATTTTTCGTACTGGGGCAAATTCTGTCTGGACAGTACGAGACAGGTAGGTGAATTGCCTGTCAGAGCGGAGATCCATGCCGCCGCCGTTTCTTTTCCGTCGGCAGGGCGGAACACTTTCATGTTCGGAATGGAACGCAGTGCGATGAGCTGTTCGACGGGTTCATGCGTGGGACCGTCTTCACCGACGCCGATCGAGTCATGTGTGAGGATATAAGTTACGGGCAGGTGCATGAGCGCGGAGAGGCGCATCGCGTGTTTCATGTAATCGGAGAAAATAAAGAAGGTAGCGCAGTACGCCCTCAGCCCGCCGTGCAGTTGCATGCCGTTGGCGATTGCCGCCATGGCGTGTTCACGAATTCCGAAATGAATATTGGAGCCGCTTCTGTCGGTTGCGGTAAAATCACCGCGCTTTTTCATGTTGGATTTATTGGAAGGCGCAAGGTCTGCGGATCCGCCGATCAGGTTGGGGATCAGGTCTGCCAGCTTGTTGAGTACCGTGAAACTGGTGTTTCTGGTAGCGTCTGCTTTCGGGAATTCGAACAAAGACGCATTGTTTTTCAAATCGGGCAGTTCTCCGCTCATAAACCATTTGTACTGTGCGGCAAGTTCGGGATAAGCCTGTTCATATTCTTTGAAAAGTCTCTTCCATTTTCCCTGACGGGAAGCGCCTTTTTTCGCGATCGCCGCGCAATGAGCGGAAACTTCTTCGGGAACTTCGAACGGTTCGCATGTCCAGCCGAGGTTTTCCTTGAGCTTTTTCAGGTTTTCCACCCCGAGCGGCGCGCCGTGGCATTCGTGGGATCCTGCCAAAGGCGAGCCGTAGCCGATGACCGTTTTGCAGATGATGATGGAAGGGCGTTCCGTGTCCGCTTTTGCTTTGCGGATGGTGCGGCGCAGCAGATCGAGATCGTTCGCGTCGTCTACTTTCAGAACCTGCCAGCCCTGCGCTTTGAAACGCATGCCGACATCTTCTTTGAAGGTGATATCCGTGTTGCCTTCGATGGTAATGTCGTTGTCATCGTAAAAAAGAATAAGTTTGCCGAGTTTGTGCGTTCCCGCAAAGGAGCAGGCCTCATAGGAAATACCTTCTTCCAGGCATCCGTCGCCGCAGAGTGCGTAGGTGTAGTGATCGACGATCGGGAAGCCTTCGCGGTTGAAGATCGCCGCCAGATGCGCTTCCGCGAGAGCCATACCGACTGCATTGGCAATTCCTTGTCCGAGCGGCCCCGTCGTCGTTTCAATGCCGGGCGTGTGGCCGTATTCCGGATGGCCGGGGGTCTTGTAGCCCAGCTGACGGAAATTCATCAAATCTTCTTTTGAAATGTCGTACCCAAACAGATAGAGCAGGGAATAGTTGAGCATGGAGCCGTGTCCTGCGGAAAGAATGAATCTGTCGCGGTCATCCCATTTTGTATCTTTGGGGTTAAATTTCAGAAAATCCGCGAAGATCGTATAGCCGATCGGGGCGCTGCCGAGCGGAAGCCCGGGATGACCCGAATTTGCTTTCTGAATGGCTTCCGCGGAAAGTACACGGATCGCATTTACTGTCTGTTCACGAACGTTCATGTATATATCTCCTTCAAAAAAATTTTTTCTAAGTAAGTCGCATTATGCGTTTTGGATATAGTTTTTGAGATTGGTCAAATCGATCGAATCCGCATGATCGGAAAGTAATTCCAAAAGCTCCTGCGCGATGACCTTGCAGCCGCTCTTTGCGTTGCTTTCAAAATTGATCGGAACGATGGGCTCATGCAGGCTCATGCGTACGAGCGCCCAGCCTTCGCCCTGGCCTTTTCCGAAATTGATGCGTACACCCTCAAAATTGTCGGGCGCAAGTTTCAGTCCTGCGGACACAGCTTTATCCTTGATATCTTCGATCGCTTCCAGCCCGAGTTTTTTGAAATCGGTCTTTCCTTTTTCCGTAAAGCCGAGCCTGACTTCCGCCGCTTCGACGGGTTCGGGAAGATCGGCGATGAGATCGGAAATATTTCTGCCTGTTTTTGCAAGTTTTGCAAGGGAAATCAGGATACGTGTTACAAGATATGCGCCGTCGTCCAGGAAATAATTTTCCATGAGTGCGGCATGGCCGCTCGTTTCAATGGCAAGAGGGGAATAGATCCCTGCGGCATTGAGTTCCTTGGCTTTGTCGATCACGTTTTTATATCCGCGCTTGTAGCGGCAATGTTTTCCGCCGTGCGCTTCAATAAATTGAGCGAGACCGTCGCTTGTAACCGAATCCGTAACGATCGTTCCCGCTTTTTCCGAAAGAAGAATGGCGGAAATAAGTGCGATGAGACGGTTGCGGTTGATTTCCTCGCCGCTCTTGTCCACGGCACCCGCGCGGTCTACGTCGGTGTCGAAGATGATCCCGAAATCCGCGCCCGTTTTTTTGACCTGGTCGGAAATGCTCTTCATGGCCGCTTTATTTTCGGGGTTGGGGATGTGATTCGGAAAGCGTCCGTCCGGTTCCAGGAACTGGCTGCCTTCGGTATCGGCGCCCAGCGGCTTGAGAACTTTTTCCACATAAAATCCGCCCGCTCCGTTCCCTGCATCTACGATGATTTTTTTCCCGAGAAGAGGTTTTTCCTCGCCCGTTTTTTCGCGTACAAATTTCACCAGGTTTTCGCTGTAACGTCCGATGTAAGACTGTTTGCGTACGGTGCCCGGGTTGCCCGAAAGAGATTTTCCCTCGGAGGCAAGAGCAAGGATCTCGGAAATATCTTTGCCTTCCAGTCCGCCGGACGGCAAAAAGAACTTCAAACCGTTTTTATTGTAGGGCAGATGGCTTGCCGTGATCATGACGGAAGCGTCTGCACCGATATCTTTTTCCTGTAAAAGCATAAACATAGAAGGCGTGGACGAAAGCCCCGTGAGGATCACGTCCGAGCCGCTTTGCGTTACCGCATCGGCAGCGCATTTACTGATCCTGTCAGCCGACAGGCGCGAATCGTGTCCGATCGCGATGGTAAGCTTGTCCTTGCCGAGCTCTTTTGCCAGACGGTAACAAAACGCTTTCATGATGCCCGAAACCGCTTCATCCGTCAGGTTAATATGTTCGCCTTCCACACCTTCGAGGGCTATGCCGCGCACATCCGTACCGCTTTTTAACTCAGTCCAATCTGTTTGATTCATTGATTTCTCCGAAAATATTCTCTATGTTATTATACTGCATTTGCCCGATCTTTTCAAGTTTTTTTTGAAAAAATTGTGCTGTATTTTGTAAAATGCGGACGTACCAGGCGGGCATTTTTCAGTAAATCGCAAAAAACAAAAATAATGCTTTGAAAATGTTTACAGGGCTGTACATTCTGTGATATAATTCAAATGGGTATATTGCTCAATTAACAAAAAGGAAACGATTTATGTATAAATTTGTTCTATCTACCGATTCCACTTGCGACCTTTATGCCGATTTTGTGCGCGATAACGACATAAAGTTCGTCAGCTTGAGTTATGTTGTCGAAAAGGACGGAAAATTTACGGAAGGGGTGGATGCATTTACCGAATATTCTCAGTATGTTGATTTTTACCGCCAGTTGCGCGAAGGTGCGTTTTCGCGCACGTCTATGCTCAATTATGAAAGCCACTACAATCATTTTTTGAAACTGGCAAAAGAAGGGGCAAAAGATGTCTTGCATTTTACGATCTCCAGCGGATTGTCTCCCACGGTAACGGTAGCGGAGAAAGCGGCGGCGGATATCCGCAAAGATTATCCTGATTTCAATCTTCTGGCCGTCGATTCTCTTGCTGCAACGATCGGGCAGGGCGCCCTGGTGCGCGAAGCGCTTCGCTTGCGCAATGAGGGTAAAACGGTACAGGAAGCCTATGATGCGGTCAACGATCTGCGCTTCCATATCCAGTATGCGATCGTTGCCAACGATCTGTATTATCTGAAAAAGGGCGGAAGAGTTTCTACGGTCGCGGCGGTGGCAGGGTCTTTGCTGCAGGTCAAACCTGTCCTGTCTTTCAATAACGAAGGTAAACTTATCGTGGTGGATAAATGCCGCGGTATGAAAAAGGCGTTTGCCTATGCGCTGGATAAAATGGAAAAATTCAATCCCGTGGAAGAAAACCGCATGATCTGGATCGTACATACCGATGCGGAGAAAGAAGCTGGCGAATTGGCTGCAATGATCGAAACGCGTTGGAATTTCAAACCGGATGTTACGATCATGGGACCTGTCATCGGTTCGCATGTGGGACCGGGTGCGGTTGCCGTGATCTGGCGTACGAAAGAAGTACGGCAGGACGGTTAAACATAAGAAAAATGCCGAATGCGGCCGGCAAATAGATTGTTTTCAAGTAAAAGATATGGTATAATCTTTAAAGATGTACCATATTTTGTTTTTTCGGAGGAGATTATGGCGAAGGATAAGGAACAGTTCGTCAATCAGATCGCGGATATAGAGACAGATTTTCCGCGCTGGTATACGGATGTCGTTATAAAGACAAAACTGGTGGACTACGGACCTGTAAAAGGAACGATGGTGATTCGTCCCTACGGGTATGCGATCTGGGAAAATATCCAGAAAGAGCTGGACGCGCGTTTTAAAGCGACGGGGCATCAGAATGCGTATTTTCCGCTGCTCATTCCCTACAGTTTTATGACGAGAGAGGCGGAACACGTAGAAGGGTTTGCGCCGGAAGTGGCGGTCGTTACGGTGGGAGGCGGCGAAACGCTTGCCGAACCTCTGGTGATCCGTCCGACAAGTGAAACGATCATCGGTGAAATGTATTCCAAATGGCTGCAATCCTACCGTGATCTTCCCATCCTGATCAATCAGTGGGCGAACGTTGTGCGTTGGGAAAAGACGACGCGCCCGTTTTTGCGCACGAGCGAATTTTTGTGGCAGGAAGGGCATACCGTTCACGCGACCGAGGAAGAGGCGATGGAAGAAACGCTGAAAATGCTCGGCGTATATAAAGAATTTGCGGAAACTTGTCTGGCGATCCCCGTGTTTACGGGCAGAAAGACGGAGAAAGAGAAGTTCGCGGGAGCTGTGGCAACGTTCGGAATGGAGGCCATGATGCACGACGGAAAAAGTTTGCAGGCAGGGACTTCCCACTATCTTGGACAGAACTTTGCAAAAGCTTTCGACATTCAGTTCCTGGATAAGGACGGGACGCACAAATACGGATATACGACGTCTTGGGGCGTATCGACCCGACTGATCGGTGCTCTGATCATGTCGCACGGCGATGCGCGCGGTCTGATCATTCCGCCTGTGGTCGCGCCTATCCAGGCGATCATTGTTCCGATCGCTTCGAAAAAAGAGGGCGTTTTGGAAGCCGTTGCGGAATTAAAGGCAAAACTTTTGGCGGCAGGCATACGTGCGGATTCGGATGTTTCGGACAACAGCCCTGGTTGGAAGTTCAACGAATGGGAAATGAAAGGCGTACCTCTGCGCATTGAATTGGGGCCGCGCGATATAGAAGCAGGAAAAATGGTGCTCGTACGCCGCGACACGCATGAAAAAACGGAAGCTCCTTTGGAAAATGCGGCGGATACGATCCGCAATTTGCTGAGCGAGATCCAGGCAAATCTATTGGAGAAAGCGAGAAAACGCAAGGAGGAACGCGTCGTTACGGCGGAAAGCGTCGACGAGATCCTCAAGGGCGTGGAAGGCGGCAATTTTGTGAAAGCCGGATGGTGCGGATGCCGCGAATGCGAAGATAAGATCAAAGAGCTCACTGCGGCGAGCGCGCGCGTCATTGTAGAAGGCGAACATGCGGAAAAATGTGCATGCTGCGGCAAAGAAGCCAAACACGTCGTTTTGTTCGCAAGGGCATATTGATATTTCGGATAAGTTACAATGTTCTGATAAGTCAGGATTTAAAAAGCCGCGGAGCGCAACTT
>CASEWU010000058.1 GCA_949291725.1 uncultured Bacillota bacterium | reverse complement strand
TGCTCCGCGCGCCTTCTTTTTTCGGGTTGATTTTTTTTCGGGATATGTTATAATACATTAAAAGAGACAAAGCGAAAAAAGATTTACAATTTTTTAACATTTTTTTATTGTTACGGAAACACTTGAGTGGTAGTATGGAAATGAAAGAAAGGGAGAGATTTCTATGGTAAAAATACTGGTTGCCGAAGATGACCGTGCGCTGAATGAACTGGTTTGTTCCATTCTGATCGGGAGCGGATACGAAGCGGTTTCCTGTTTGGACGGGGAAGAGGCATTGCGCCGTTGGGAAGGAGAAACGTTTGATATGGTGATCAGCGACATTATGATGCCGAAAACGGACGGTTTTGCGTTGGCAAAAGCCATACGGAGAACAGATGCACAGATCCCGATTTTATTCATGACGGCGCTGGACGATAAACCTTCCAAGCAGAAAGGGTATGGAATCGGGATTGACGATTATGTGGTCAAACCGTTTGATTCCGATATACTCTTGCTGCGGGTGGGAGCGCTGCTGCGGCGCGCGAAGATTGAAAAGAGCCGGGAGCTGACGGTGGGGAATTTCAGGATGAACCAAGAGGAGTACACGGCGTATCTCAACGGAGAAGAATTGCCGTTGACGGTGCGGGAATTTGATCTTCTTTTTAAACTTTTGTCTTATCCGAAACGTACATTTACGCGGATGCAGCTGATGGAGGAATTCTGGGATTATGATTCGTCGGCGACGTCTCGCACGGTGGATGTCTATATGTCCAAACTGCGCGAGAAAACGTCGGGATGCAGTGGATTTGAGATCCTTACGGTTCACGGATTGGGTTATAAGGCGGTTCTCAAATGAAGAAGAGGCGGTTTCTTTCCTTTGCGGGATATACAATATTGTTTGTTACCATTGCCGTGATCATCACGGTAGCGATCGCCGTATTTGATGCAGTCAGCCAAAAATACGGAGAAAACAAGGCGATACTTTCCGTTGTCATGCTGATCACGATCGCATTTTTGGCATTGGTGTGCACGGTGATCGACGCTGTTCGCCGAAAGATCACGGTAAATCGCCCGGTAGAGCAGATCCTGGAAGCTACGCAGAGGATCGCATCGGGGGACTTTTCGGTCAGACTGCAGATTTCGCATTCATATCGGCGTTACGACGAATACGATTTGATCGCAGAAAACATCAACAGGATGGCTGGAGAGCTTTCGCGGACGGAAGTTGTGCACAATGATTTTATTTCGAACGTATCGCATGAATTGAAGACGCCTGTTTCCATCCTGCGCAGTTATGCGATGGCTTTGCAGAACGAAAATTTGGATCCGGCGGTTCGGAATCATTATGCGCGAGTACTCGTATCGGCGTCGGATCGGTTATCGGCGCTGGTTACGAATATTTTGAAGTTGAATAAACTGGAGAATCAGGAATTGGCTCCGCAGTATGAAAATATCCGTCTGGATGAAATGCTGGCACAGTCTCTGTTGCAGTTTGAGGAAAAAATCGATGAGAAAGGGCTGGAGCTGGATTGCGATCTGAAGGAAGTGTATGTATCTTCGGAAGCAGATTTTTTGGAGATCATCTGGAACAATCTGATTTCCAATGCCATTAAATTTACAGAACCCGGAGGAAAGATCAGGGTAACGCTTTATTCGGAAAACGGACAGGCGGTGGTGAAGGTATCGGATACAGGGTGCGGTATATCTCGTGATACGGGCAAGCATATTTTTGATAAATTTTACCAGGGTGAGACCTCGCACGCGAAGGAGGGCAACGGGCTCGGCTTATCGCTTATAAAAAAGGTGATCGACATTTTGGGCGGAGAAATTTCGGTGGAAAGTGAAGTAGGAAAAGGAAGTACGTTTACCGTAATTCTGAAAGGTGCGGCCGCATGAAACAGAGTTTTGCGGTGAGGATATTGCGCTATTTAAAGGAACCGGCGCTTTGGTTTTGTGTTTTGGCGGGGATACTGACGGCAGGGTTTATTGTCGGTGCCGTGATGGCGGCAGCGATCGGAGGACTCGGCTGGATTTCGTATGTGCTCTACGCCGGTGCCGCAGTGCTTTTGGCGTATATGATTTATATAATGATACGTTTTGCTCCGCAGGCAAAGACGGCCATAGTGGAAAAAGCGAAGCGGCATCGATTTACGGAAAATCTGATCGGCGATTACGGATTTCGGACGATCGTATTTGCGGTTTGTTCCTTCGCGGTGAGCGTTGCATATGTCATTTTGAATGCAGTACTTGCGGTTTTGGCTGTTTCCGTGTGGTATGCTTCGATAGCCGGGTATTATCTGTTTTTAAGCGGATTGCGGTTCGGAATTTTGTCGGGCGGGTATAAGATTCGGCAAAAAGCAGGAGCGGACGCAAAAAAATATTACGAAGGAAAACTGAAATTGTACCGAGGATGCGGAATTGCATTGCTGGTTTTGGAAACGGCGCTGGGGGCCGCCGTAACGCAGATGGTACTTTCGGAAAGTCCGACCGTGCATACGCAAATCATGGCGATCGCTTCGGCGGCTTACACTTTTTATAAGGTTACCCTTGCGATTTATAATCTTGTCAAGGTAAAAAGATATAAGGATCCTTTGCTGCAAAGTTTTCGCAATATCAATCTGACGGATGCTTCTGTTTCTTTGCTGGCATTGCAGACGACGTTGGTTGCCGTTTTTTCGGAAAGCACGGATGTAAAAATGAATGTTCTGAACGGTGTAACGGGTTTTTGTGTGTGCATGCTGACGATCGTGCTGGGAATTTTTATGATCGTAAGTGCAAGTCGGAAGCTGAAGAGGCTGAAGGAGGAGACGGGTATCGATGGAAGAACAGAATGATGACAAATTTGAATACAGTTATCGTGCGCTGAACGAAGAAGAACGGCATAAAGTCGAAAGTATACGAAGGTTTTACGGCGGACAGGAAGAAAAGTTTACGCGGCTGAAAAGGCTGAATGCACGGGTGAGAAATGTCGCCGCGGTCAGCGCACTGAGTATGGGGATTTTCGGATGTTTGGTGTTCGGTCTGGGAATGAGTATGATTCTGGCATGGGATCTGATGGCGGCAGGAATAGCGGTGGCTGCAGCGGGTATCTTGCCCATGCTGTTGGCAAATCCTGTATACAATGCCGTATTGAAAAGGAATAAGAAAAAGTACGGGGATGAAATTTTACGCCTTTCCGGGGAACTGCTGGAGAACGGGAAAAGTTGATGAAAGCGGAAATATCGCGCCAAGTCGCGAAAACATAGAATATATAGCAAAG
>CASEWU010000057.1 GCA_949291725.1 uncultured Bacillota bacterium | reverse complement strand
GTTCGGAAAAACATCATAAGTTTGCGCAATATCGGGAAATTTCGGCGTCTTTTTTCGAATAATCCTTGCAATGGCATGTTTCATGTGATAAAATAATAAGAGGAATGATCGTATTCCTTTTCTTGGTATTTTATTTTCGCGCCTGCGGGCGCGGCAAGGTTATAAATGCAAAAAAATATGTATTTTGACTACTTCGGGGAAGACTGCTTTGCGGCAGTAACCGAGGGCAGTCAGCTTGTCGAGTTTCATCTCGATTCGGACAGTTCCACCGAAATTTCCGGCAATATTTATAAGGGCCGGGTCGTCAACGTACTGGAGGGGATGCAGGCAGCTTTTGTGGCGTTCGGGCGGGAAAAGAACGGGTATTTGTATGCCGGGGATATTCCGGCGGAGGCTGCCGGTGCGGCGGTTCAGCCGTTGCAACTGAATGTGAAGGCGGGCGACGAAGTCATGGTGCAGGTGGCGAAATCTCCCATCGGGAGCAAGGGTGCGCGCCTGAGCATGTGCCTTTCGTTTGTAGGCAAGAATGTGATCCTGCTGCCGCTGGCGGATTTTTGCGCCGTATCGCGCAAGATCACGGATGAAGAACTGCGCGCACTGCTAATGAAACAGGCGGAAAAGCTGGCGGGAGGCGACGGCGGCATCGTCATGCGCACGAATGCGCCGAACGTAAAGTTTGCCGACCTGAAAGAGGAAGTCAAGTACCTGCGCGGACTGTATGCGGAAGCGCTGGAAACATACAAAAATGCTTCGGTGGGCGATCTTGTCTACCGCGATGCGGACGTGCATGTGCGGCTTTTGCGCGATTTTGACCTTTCGGATGTGGATAAGATCTATATCGGGGACGACAAGAGTTACCAGAGAGTGGAAGCGGCGTTTCGGCGTACGCGCAGCAAGAGCAAGCTGGTGCGCTATGACGGAAAGCGCGAGATGTTCGAATTTTTCGGGCTGGAAGAGCAGGTTTACCGTCTGATGAGCACGCGCGTGCCGCTGGAAAACGGGGCGTATCTGATTTTTGACCGCACCGAAGCGCTGACGGCGATCGATGTGAATACAGGGAAGTTTACGGGCGGATCGGGCCTGGAAGATACGGTATTTCGCACCAATCTTTTGGCGGCGAAAGAGATCGCACGGCAGGTGCGGCTGAGAAATCTTGGCGGGATCGTGGTCGTGGATTTCATCGACATGGTCAGTGAAGAACACCGCGCCGCGGTCGTGAAAGAGCTGGAAGATCATCTGCGCGAAGACCGCGCAAAGTGCAACGTTACGGCAATGACCGAGCTCGGACTCGTACAGTTCACGCGCAAGAAAGTAAAGAGCGACATCGTTTCCATGCTGACAAAAAAATGCTCGCATTGTAAGGGTTCGGGGTATATTATTTCCGATTCGTATATGGCTTTCAAGGTCAAATGCGCGATCAAGAAATGTTTTGCCGAAGGTTATGAGAACGTGATCGTGGAACTTAACTACGGATTATTTGCATATATACTGTCTCACCGCAGGTTTACCGACAGCGTCAACGGGGAATGGCGGGGAAAACGCGTGTATATGATCCCGCATAAAACGTACCACGACGAATTCTTTACCGTGCGCGGGGACAACAGTTCGGTCATGACTCTGCCCGAAACGGCGCGCTTGTTGTATTGAGAATTTTAAACCTTGTATAGGGGCGTTCGGTTTGTTCAGAACAATCCGTGCCGTTAAAAAACAGGGATCATCATTTTGGACGCATCGGAATTTTCGGGCGGCGGACAAACTGCAGGTTTTGTCTGCCGCTTTTTCTGTCCGGCGAATACTGCGCCGTATTCTTATCATAAGAATTTATTCGAATGATCGTATTTATTTTTTTGAAAGCCGTCAGGCCGCTCCGAAAAAGAGCGGCCTGACGGCTTTTTATTATTTGGGGGCATACGGTACAGGGAAAGAGCAAACATATAAAAACTCTTGAATGCCATGCAAGCGCTCAGCCAAGGCATACGGTACAGGAAAAGAACAAACATATAGAAAATCGGGCGGCAAGAGATTCGGAGAGGAAAGGCAGGACTGACAAATGCAAAAGCAGCTGTTTTTTTTGGCGTGAAGGTATAAAGGCGGGGAGGGGAGGCAATAATAGTTTCACAAATCAGAAAGGAAGCGTACCATGAAAAAAATTTGTATAGTTTTCGGTGTTTTATTCATACTAATCCTGACGGTAGCGGTTACGATGCAGGAGACGCAGCCGCAGACTTCGGCGTATCTTCGCATGCACGTGCGCGCGAATTCAGATTCGGCGGAAGACCAGGCGGTCAAATATAAAGTAAAGGATGCCATTGTTCAGTTTCTGATTCCCGTAGCGGCACAGTGCGAGAGTAAAGAAGAGGCGATCGGGGCGCTGGAAGCAAATCTTTCGGCAATCGAGCGCGTTGCCGACGAAGTGCTGGAGGCAAACGGTTTTTCTTATAAATCGAAAGCCCGGGTAAGCGCGGAAGAATTTCCCGACCGTGTCTATGAAGGCGTTACGCTGGAAGCAGGGATCTACGATGCGCTGATCGTCGAGCTCGGCACGGGGTCGGGAGCAAACTGGTGGTGTGTCGTCTATCCGCCTCTGTGTTTTTCGGGAGAAGCGAAAGGTAACACGATCCGTTATCGTTCCAGATTGCTGGAACTGATCGAAAATTTTTTCGCAAATTAAGGTGAAATCCTCCTTTTTTTGCGGGAACAATCTGTTTTTAAAAAGGAAGGAGGAAGAATGAGTAAAATGATTCGTGCGGGCGCGCTGGCGCTCACGCTGGTTGTCGCATTTGCGGCGATCGTACTGTTTTCCGTGCAGCAGACTTCCAAACTGGAAGATGCGGCGGCATACGGGCAGGATATCGAAGCGGCGGTGCTCAAAGAAGGCAGCCGCGGCAGCGATGTAAAGACCGTGCAGGACAAACTGCGTCGGTGGGGGTATTATACGGGCAGTGTAGACGGCATCTACGGCCCGAAGACAAAGGAAGCGGTAAAGTATTTTCAACGCAAAAACGGACTGACGGCAGACGGAATTGTGGGTAAAAAGACATTTGAAGCGCTCGGGATGATGGAGCAGGCGAATGCAGGCGGTTCGCAGAGCAGCGGCAACGGCTATACCAATTCGGATACTTACCTGTTGGCGCGTTGTATTTACGGAGAAGCGCGCGGCGAAAGTTATACGGGTCAGGTAGCGGTCGGAGCGGTCGTTCTCAACCGCGTCAGAAGTTCGGATTTCCCGAATACGATCTCGGGTGTGATTTACCAAAAGCACGCATTCACGGCGGTGAGCGACGGACAGATCAATCTGACGCCCGACCAGACGGCGATCAATGCCGCGAAAGATGCGATGAACGGATGGGATCCTACGGGCGGATGCCTGTATTATTACAATCCCGTAACGGCGACGAGCGAATGGATCTTCTCGCGTGAAACGGTCATAACGATCGGCAAGCATGTGTTTGCGATTTAAGGAGGACGGAACATGAAAGACAGAGAAAGAAACAAAAAGTGTTCGGGGAACTGCGGCGGGAACGGATGCATACATGATCATGACGCGGAAAACATGGAAATAAACGAAGAGCTTGCGGCGGCGCGGGAACGTTCGGAGCGGCTGGAGGCTGCGGCGGAACGCGAAGACATGCGCGCGCAGCGCCGGATCGAGGAAGCGCAGAAAAAGGAAGAAATGAAGCAGGCGAAGCTGGAGGCTGCGGCAGAACGCGAGCGTATCCGTGCGGAAAAGCTGGCGGCAAAACAGCAGGAAAAGCGGGAGCGCGAAATGCGCGCGGAAGAAGAAAAAATGCATCGCCGTGCGCTGAAGGCAGAAAAACTGGCGGAAGAAAAGCGCAGGCGCGAAGAGCGGGCGCAGAAGACGCCCGGATTCGGCGGCTGGCTGGCGGCGGTCGTATCGCTGTCGGTGGCGGTTCTGGCGCTCGGTGCGATCGTTACGGTCGGGTATTTCGATCTTGTCAATACGAAGAGTGCGGCGCTGGACGGATATCAGGAGAACATTTATGAACTGTCCGAACAGGTTGAAATGCTGGACGCCGATCTTGCGAAGATCCGTATTGCGCAGGGAAATTATGAAACGCAAAAGCTTTTGGCGGACATGCTGGTACGCAGCAGATTGGCGGAGCGGTGTGTGGAAAATTTCCCCGTAGACAGCTATGCGGCGGCAAAACTGACTGCATTTTTTAACCGTGCGGGCGATTATGCGTCGGCTTTGCTGCATAAGGTCGCGGCAGGCGGCACGCTGAACGCGCAGGAAGAGGAAACCATCGAATATCTGTACACTTCGATGGAGTCGGTGCGTTATGCAATGCCTGCTCTGATCGAAAGCGCGGGTTCGGCGAGTGCGGAAGCGATGTGGGCAGCGGACGGAGATTTTGCGGTCAATTTTGAACGTCTGACGGCGGGCATCGGAGAAATGAACGAAACGGTGCGCGGTGAATTGGCGGAAAAAGGCGCGGCGGATCATCTGTCCGAGCTGGAAACGGTTTCCGAGGAACGTGCGACGGAATTGGCAAATGAATATTTTTCCGATTATCAGGTGCGCGAAATGCGCTGCACAGGTAAAACGGAAGGATCGTACGCGTCATATACGTTTGAATTTACGGACGACGCAGGCAGATCGTATTATGCGCAGATCACGGAGCAGGGCGGACTTTTGGCGATGTTTGAAAGTTATGAACAGTGCGGCACCGAAAATTTTGATGCAAAGCACTGCACGCATATTGCGTGCAAGTTCCTGGAAAAGTGCGGTTATGAAAATCTGCGGCCCGTATTTGTGAGTGAAGCGGGCGGCGAGTGCTGTATCACGTTTGTATACGAGCAGGACGGCGTTCTGATCTATCCCGACCGCGTCATGGTGAAAGTTTGCGCGGAGCGCGGCGTGGTTACGGGAACGGACGCGCATCTGTATCTGAAAAATCATTGCGAGCGTAAAATCGGACAGGCGAAAGTTCCGATGGAGCGGATCGAGCGCAACGCGGCGGCAAAGATGGATCTGCACGGTGTCAGCAGGGCGATCATACCTGTAGACGGGGAAGAACGTCTTGTCTATGAAGTGCGCGGAGAATACGGCGGAAGATTGTATTTTGCCTATATCGACGCGATGACCGGCGAAACGGCAGAAATACGCATCGTAACGGAAACGGATCGCGGCATGTCGCTGCTGTGATCGGGCAGGATACAAAAATAAAAACACCGCCGAAACTTCGGCGGCGAACGAAAGGCGCAGTCGAATATGCTGCGGCGCACGAAAAAGAGCGATACCTGTTGTGTATCGCTCTTTTTCAGATATGGGAAGATCGTGTTCGCTTGGGAAAACATCGGCGGAATTTGCGGGGAATAATGAGAAACGCATTTTAAAGAAAGGTTGTAATTTGACGGAAAAATCAAACTTTTTCGGGCGAAATGTTGACAAATCGGGCGGGGGAAAGTATAATATTAAGTGCAAACACAGAGCGCATTCAGGGAAATTTCTGCGGTGCGGCCGAGGTTGCGCAGAAAATACGAAGCGGAGAAGAAATTTATGCAGAAAGTAGATTTTACACTCAAAGGGATCCGTGCGGACGAGATGAGTTTTAAACTGAATGCGGCGCGCCCGCAGAACGGGACGAAGATGGAGCTCAAACCTACATTTTCGCGCAAAGTGCGCAGGGCGGTGGAGAATGAAAAACTCTGCTTTATAACGCTTACGGTAAAGATCGAAAAGACGGAAGATTCTCCCAAGCCGTTCGATCTGAACGTAACGTTTACGGGGGTATTCGAATCGTCTGCGGAAACAGAGGAAGAGCGCCGCGCGGTCGTAGTGGCAGGCACGGCAGTATTGTATCCGTATCTGCGTGCGGCGGTTACGACTCTGACGACGACGGCTTTGGCGGCGCCGGTGGTTTTGCCGGTGGTGAGCGGGCCGCTTTTCCCGGAAGACAGAGAAAAACCGGAAGGAATTGTTTCGTAACCTGAAGGGAAACGAAAGGACGGAGAAGAAGATGAACAGAGAAGAGATCAAGGAAATACTTCCGCACAGGGAGCCGATGTTGCTCCTGGATGAAGTGGAAATAAACGAAAAAGGAGAAGCCGTAGGGAAATACACGATCCGCGGGGACGAATTTTTTCTGCAGGGGCATTTCCCGGGCAATCCGATCGTACCGGGCGTGATCCAGTGTGAAATGATCGCGCAGACGGCGGTGGCGCTTTTGCCCGATTGCAAAGGAAAGACGCCGATGTATACGGGCTTGAACAATGTAAAATTCAAAAATCCGTTGCTGCCGGGGGATACGGCGCTGATGACGGTGGCGCTGACTGCACGCAAAGGCATTTTCTGTTTTGCAAAAGGAAAACTGGAAGCAAACGGAAAGCTTTGCACGAGCGCGGAATTTTCATTTGCGATCGTTCCGAAACAGGCTTAATTTTACGTAAAGAGCGTGAATGCGTCCGTTTTTTGTGAAACGGACGCAATTTTTGTTTTATTTTTAAACATTTTGGCGGCTTATGTCGCGGTTTTCCGCTTTTATGTGAGAAGGCTTGACTTGCTGAATCAAATTTACTATAATAAGGGAAGGAAAACGGCGCATGCGCTGTTTTTTGTCAGCATAGCATAACCGGAGGCAGACAGAATATGTCTTTTTATATTGCAGGGACGGGCAGTGCTCTTCCCGAAAAAGTCGTAACGAACGATGATCTTGCAAAGTTCCTGGACACGTCGGACGAGTGGATCTATTCCCGTACGGGCATCAAGAGCCGCCATGTGCTTTCGACGGAGCGTCTGGACGATCTTGCGATACAGTCGGCGAAGACGGCATTGGAAGATGCGGGCGTGGAAGGAAAGGACGTAGACCTGATCGTGTGTGCCACGATGCGCGGCGACACATATACGCCGTCGCTGGCGTGTATCGTAGGCGAAGCGATCGGCTGCAAGGCTCCCGCATTCGATCTGAATGCGGCGTGTGTGGGCGTGCTGTATTGCATGGAAGTGGCGGATTCGTTCATTGCGTCGGGCAAAGCGAAGACGGTGCTGATCGTGTCTGCGGAGGCGATGAGCAAACTTCTCGACTGGACGGACAGGTCGACGTGTGTTCTGTTCGGCGACGGTACGGGTGCAATGGTCGTAAAGGCGGGAAAGGGCAGGCTTGCCGGCGAACTTTCCACAAATCCCGATTCGCGCGTGATCCGTATGCCGAACTTTGAAGGGCTCAACAGTCCGTACAATCAGATCGCGCAGGAGAAAATGTCCATTTACATGGACGGCGGCGAAGTGTACAAATTCGCGGTGAACGCCATGGGCAGAAATATCGAAGAAGTCTGCGCCAAAGCGGGGCTTACGCCTGCGGATATCGATTGGTATCTGCCGCACCAGGCGAACGTGCGCATCATCGACGCGAGCCTGAAAAAGTTTAAAATAGACAAGAGCAAAGTGCTGTTGAACATTGCGGGATGCGGCAACATGAGTGCGACTTCCATCATGGTCCTTTTGGACGAATACGCGAAGAAGGGAACGTTCCGCAAGGGCGACAAGCTTCTCTTTGTAGCGTTCGGCGGCGGACTCACGAGCGGGGCTGCGATCGTGGAATGGAATAAAGACTGATCATACAATATTACTATTATAAAATAAAAAATTTCAGTGAAGGAGATTAAAATTATGACTACGTTGGAAAAATTGAAGGAAATTCTGAGCGAATGCAAGGGTGAAGATCTGGACATCACCCCCGAAACGACGTTTGACGAGCTGGATTTTGATTCTTTGGACAAAGTGGACATTGTCATGCAGATCGAAGAGGCGTACGATATTTCTTTGGGAGACAATATGCAGCTTTCCACGGTAGGCGAGCTGATCGCAAAGATCGACGAGGCGGTTGCGAACAAGTAAGCAGGCGAAAAAATGCAGACAAAACTTACAAAACTTTTGGGTATCAAGTACCCGATCATTCAGGGAGGCATGGCGTGGATCGCCGATGCCTCTTTGGCGAGCGCTGTTTCCAATGCGGGCGGGCTGGGGATCATCTCGGCGATGAACGCCAACGCAGACTGGGTGCGCGAAGAGATCCATAAATGCCGTTCCATGACGGATAAGCCCTTCGGCGTGAACATCATGCTGATGAGTCCGCACGTGGAAGAAGTGGCGAAGATGGTCGCGGAAGAAAAGGTGCCGGTCGTTACGACAGGTGCCGGCAACCCTTCGCGGTTCGTGAAGATGTGGAAGGAAGCGGGAATCAAGATCCTGCCCGTCGTGGCTTCCACGGCGCTTGCCAAGATGGTCGAGCGTGCGGGCGTGGACGCGGTGATCGCCGAAGGCGGCGAAAGCGGCGGACATGTCGGCGATCTGACGACAATGGCACTCGTGCCGCAGGTCGTGGACGCGGTGAAGATTCCCGTCGTGGCGGCGGGCGGCATTGCGGACGGCAGAGGCATGGTCGCGTCATTTGCTCTGGGTGCGTGCGGCGTTCAGATGGGTACGCGGTTCCTTGTGGCGAACGAATGCACGGTGAGTGCGGAATATAAAAAGAAAGTGCTGGCGGCAAAAGACATTTCGACGATGGTTACGGGCAGAAGGCTCGGACATCCCGTCCGTGCGATCAAGACGGCGTATACCAACCAGTATGCGAAACTGGAAGCGGATTCCAACTATCCGGACGAAAAGCTGGAAGAGTTCGGTGTAGGCTCCCTGCGCAAAGCGGCGAAAGACGGCAATGCAGAGGAGGGGTGCTTCCTTGCGGGACAGATCGCCGGCATGGTGAATAAAGAAGAGTCGGCGGCGGATATCGTCAACGATGTCATGACGCAGGCGGAGAAAATGATGGAGGGCGTCAAATGGGACGTGTAGCCTTTCTGTTTGCAGGGCAGGGCGCGCAGGTGCCCGGCATGGCTTCGGACGTGAAAGACCTTCCCAAAGTGAAAAAGCTGTTCGATCTTGCGGAGAGCATTCGGCCCGGAACGGTGGAAAAGATGCTTTCGGGCACGCAGGAAGAACTCAACCGCACGCTTTTGACGCAGCCGACGATGTTCCTTGCGGATCTCGCGTACGCGTACGCGAAAGAGGAAGAACTGGGAGCTCCCGCGTGTGTATGCGGCTTTTCGGTAGGCGAAGTGCCGGCGCTTTGTTTTGCGGGCGTTCTCTCCGAGGAAGATGCGTTCCGCACGATCGTAAAGCGCGCGGAACTGATGGAAGCGTACACGCAGCGCGTGGCTGGGTGCATGATCGCGGTGATCGGGCTGGCGTCCGAAGCGGTGGAAGCGCTGTGCGACGGCGTGAATCAGCATCCGGCGAATTATAACGGCGCGAAACAGACGGTCGTGGCGTGCAGAGCGGAAGCGGAAACGGAATTTACGGCGAAAGTGAAGGCTGCGGGCGGCAGAGCGATGAAACTCCGCGTTTCGGGAATGTTTCATTGCCCCGAACTTTCTCCCGAAGCGGAGAAGCTGAAAGAGTTTCTGCGCAATTTGAAGTGGAACGCGCCCCGCATGGACGTGTATGCGAACCTGACGGCACAGCCGTATGCGGGTGATTTCGCGCATACACTGGCGATGCAGATGTGTTCGCCCGTGCGGTTTACGGCGACGGTCGCAAACATGAAAGCGCGCGGTGTGGAAGAATTTGTCGAAGTGGGCCCGGGAAAAGTTCTGACGGGTCTGGTGGCGAGAGGCTGAAAAGGCCCGAGAGGTTAGTATGGATAAGAGAGTTGCCCTTATTACGGGTGCAGGCAGGGGGATCGGCGCAAAGATCGCGCTCACGCTTGCCAAAGAAAATACAGACATTGCGATCGTCGATTACAGTGATGAATCGGCGGCAAAAGAGACGCTGGAGGCGCTCGCACAGACGGGCGTTACGGCGCGTTATTACAAGTGCGACGTTTCCGATTTCAACGCGGTCAAGACGGTAGTGGATCAGATCGTGAAAGATTTCGGGAAGATCGACATTTTAGTGAACAATGCGGGGATCACGGCAGACAAGCTGATCCTGCGCATGGAAGAATCGGATTGGGACAGAGTACTCGACATCAATCTGAAAGGCTGTTTCAACATGATCAAGCACGTAACGCCGTACATGATGCGCAAGCGTTACGGCAGGATCGTTTCGATCAGTTCGGTTGTCGGCATGATGGGAAATGCGGGACAGGCGAACTATGCGGCGTCGAAAGCGGGCATCATCGGTCTGACAAAGACGGTTGCCAAAGAATTCGGGCCGCGCAACATTACGGCGAATGCCGTCGCGCCCGGTTTTATCAAGACAGCGATGACGGACGCTCTGACGGACGAACAAAAACAGGCGATGTACAAACAGATCCCGCTCGGATGCCTGGGCGAAACACAGGATATAGCCAATGCGGTGAAGTTCCTCGTTTCGGACGATGCGCGTTACATCACGGGCGTTGTCCTGAAAGTGGACGGAGGAATGTATATATAAAACGTTCTTCGCGCATTTTTCGGCAAAAGAGATGCCGAAAAATGCTTGAGAGGAGAGAAACCCCGACGTTCGCCTATGGCTCTGCGTCCGGTTTTCTCTCTGCGCGCTATGTTTAGGGCTCACGTTCAAAAAAATAGCGCGCATTCACTCATTCCGCTTGCGCCGCACGTGCGGCGTGAGGGGAAAAAGCCAAAAGCGCGGTTTCGGCTTTTTCGGAAAATTCTATGACATCCAAAGCGCAGGCAACACCAAATTTTAAACCAGCCTGCACGATGCGCCGCAAAACTCTTTCTGAAGAAGATAAGAGGCGTCTTTGTGCCGCGATTGCAAAAAACAAAGTAAAACTTTGCAAGCGGTGCGCGTGATGCGGAATAAAAATTCCGCTGTTTCATTTGAAAATAACGATCCTGTCCGTTTTGTAAAGGTACAAGGCGGGCGAAAAGGAGATTTTATGAATAAAAGAGTTGTTGTTACGGGATTGGGAGCGGTAACGCCGCTCGGCAATGATGTGAAGACAACGTGGGAAAATATGAAGAACGGCGTGTGCGGCATTGACACGGTAACGAAATTTGACGCATCCGAATACAAGTGCACGCTGGCGGGCGAGGTGCGGGATTTTGATCCCACGCTGTACATGCCGAAAGGGGAGGTCCGCAAAACGGACCTTTACACCCAGTATGCGGTTGCGGCGGCAACGCAGGCATACGAAGACAGCGGCATGACGGCGGAGAGTATCGCGCCCGATCGGTTCGGTGTGTACATCGGGTCGGGCATCGGTGGCATTCATACCCTGATCGCGGAGCATACGAAACTCATCGAAAAAGGACCGGGAAGGATTTCTCCCTTTTTCGTGCCGATGATGATCTCTAACATTGCATCGGGCACGGTGGCGATCAAATACAATGCGCAGGGGCCGAACATCGGTATCGTAACGGCTTGCGCAACGTCTACGAACAGCATCGGAGAAGCGTACCGCGTTATTAAGCACGGGTATGCGGATGCCATGCTTGCGGGCGGCAGCGAAGCGGCGATCACGCCGCTGTGCTTTGCGGGATTCATTTCCTGCCAGGCATTGTCGCAGAGCACGGATAAGAACCGTGCGTCTATACCTTTCGATAAGGAACGTGCCGGGTTTATCATGGGCGAAGGCGGTGCGGTGGTAATGCTGGAAGAATACGAGCATGCGAAAGCGCGCGGCGCGAAAATTTATGCGGAGGTCGTAGGTTACGGCTGCACGAACGACGCATATCATATGACGGCGCCCAATCCGGAAGCGATCGCATCTTCCAGAGCCATTGAACTGGCGGCGGAAGAAGGCGGTATCAAGGCGGACAGGGACGTGTATGTCAACGCGCACGGTACGGGCACGCCGCTCAACGACAAGACGGAAACGACGGCGCTCAAGCGCGCATTCGGCGAGGACGCTTACAAACTGCACGTTTCATCCACAAAATCGATGACGGGGCACATGCTCGGTGCGGCAGGCGGGATCGAAGCGATCGCGTCGGTGCTTGCTCTGCATGACGGGGTCGTGCCTCCGACCGTAAATTACCGCGTCAAAGACGAAGAGTGTGATCTGGACATCACGCCGAATACGGCGGTGAAGGCGGATCTTCGCTTTGCCCTTTCGACGTCGCTCGGATTCGGCGGACACAACGGATGCATTGCGTTCAAGAAAATTTAGAGCATGCGATTGCGTTTATTCGGATTTCGGGAAATAAACGCAATTTTTACAAAATAAGAGAGGAAGGTGAATCCGGATGGACAAGAAAAAGTTACGCGAAATCATAGCGGTGTTCAAGGAAAGCGGACTTGCGAAGATGGAAATATCTGAAACGACGGGAGAGGAGAATTACTCGATCCGTTTAGAGAATGCGACGGCACCGATGATGCCGGCGGCGGTGCAGTATGTGCAGACTCTGCCCGAAAGCAAACCGCAGGAAGAGGAGACATCGCAGATCAAAGATTATAACAAATACCGCGACATCAAATCTCCGATGGTCGGGATCTTTTATACGGCGCCTTCTCCCGATGCCGAACCGTTCGTTAAGGTGGGCAGCAAGGTGAAGAAAGGGGATACCCTGTGCATCATTGAAGCGATGAAGCTGATGAACGACGTCGTTGCGGAAGAAGACGGGGAGATCGTGGAGATCTGCGCGGAGAACGGGGCGTTGGTCGAATTCGGACAGATCCTGTTCAAGATTTTCTAAGGTGCCTGAGTCTCGGTGCGGCACAGACCTGCGTCGGGGCAAAAGTATCCGAAAGCCTTAAGGCAGAAAAATTCTTGAAGTGAGGGAACCATGTTCAGTAAAATATTGATTGCAAACCGCGGCGAGATCGCCGTGCGGATCATACGCGCGTGCAACGAGATGGGAATACGCACCGTAGCCGTGTATTCGGAAGCGGATGCGCAGGCTCTGCACGTGAATCTTGCGGACGAGAGTTATTGTATCGGTCCTGCACTGCTCAAAGACAGTTATCTGAATATGACTGCCATCATAGATGTTGCGATCGCGACGGGATGCCAGGCGATCCATCCGGGGTACGGACTTTTGAGTGAAAATCCGCGCTTTGCGGAGCTTTGCGAGAAGTGCAACATCAAGTTTATCGGGCCGCACTATTCGGTGATCGCGAAGATGGGCGACAAAGACGAAGCGCGCCGCACAATGAAGAAGGCAGGCGTGCCGGTCGTACCAGGGTTGGACGAGATCACGGACATTGCCGCGGCGAAAAAATTTGCAGGCGAGATCGGCTATCCCGTGATCGTGAAGGCAAGCGCAGGCGGCGGCGGACGCGGCATCCGCATCGTCTGGAAGGAAGAGGATTTTGAAAACGCGGTGCATACCGCTTCGAGCGAAGCAAAGAGCGCTTTCGGAAACGGCAAAGTGTATCTGGAAAAATATCTGACGGACGTCAAGCATGTGGAAATGCAGATCGTGGCGGATAACCAGGGCAATATCGTGTGTCTGGGCGAGCGCGATTGTTCCATGCAGAGAAAGAATCAGAAGCTTATCGAAGAGAGCCCTTGCGTAACGCTGCGCCCCGAAGTGCGCGAAGAGATGATGCGCTGTGCGGTTTTGGCGGCAAAAACGGTGAATTACACGAGCCTCGGGACGATCGAGTTTCTGCTCGACAAAGACAATCATTTCTATTTTATGGAAATGAATACCCGTCTGCAGGTCGAACATCCGGTTACCGAATATGTTACGGGTATCGATATCGTCAAGTGGCAGATCCGTATTGCAGCGGGCATCGAATTTATTTACAAACAGGAAGATATCCGTTCCCGCGGCTGTGCCATTGAGTGTCGCATCAATTCGGAAGATGTGCGCAATAATTTCCGTCCGAGCTGCGGGCAGATCAAATTCATGCACATTCCCGGCGGACCGTGGGTGCGGTTCGATACCGCTATTTATCAGGATTATGTCATACCCCCGTATTATGACAGCATGATCGGAAAGCTCATCGTATACGCGCGTGAGCGCACGGAAGCGATCCGCAAAATGCAGGCGGCTCTGTGCGAGCTGGTCATCGACGGCGTTCATACGAATGCCGAACTTTCCAGCGATATTCTTGCCCAGCCCGAATTCAAAGACGGCACGTATTGCACGAATTTCCTGGATAAATACTTGAAAAATTATAAATAAACATTCGTTGAATCTGTCAGAAATGATAAATATACTGCAATCGTGAGATACGTTTTTCATGAATATTGCAGCAAAAATTGCGAATTTACTGACGGAACAGATTTTTCCGCTGTCCTAATACATAGAACGGACGGCCTTGGCACAGGACGGAAAGGGGAGAGCGGCGGAACGGAATTTGTCGTGGCGGACATATGTCCGTAAGACACGGTGTCGGAAGGAGAGAACAAGTGAACTTTGAGGATTTAAAGAAATTTTTCTTCAAAAAACCGAAGAATGCGCTGGAAGGGACGGAAGATTCCGAGCCGCAGAAGGTAGCGGAAGCGGCTATACCGGACAAATTGGCGGAAAAGTGCGAGAAATGCGGAAAGATCATCCTTTCGGATGAGATGCGTGAAAATTTCGGGGTATGCCCGAAATGCGGACATTATAAAAAACTCAGCGCGCGCGATCGGATCGCTATGTGTACGGACACGTTCCGCGAATTGTTTGCCGAAGAGACGGGCGGAAATATACTGGATTTTCCGGGATATTCCGAGAAACTGGAGTCTTTGCGGGAAAAGACGGGCGAACAGGACGGCGCGGTGTGCGGCGAAGCGGAGATCGGCGGTGTGAAGTGCGCCGTGTTTTCGATGGATTATCGGTTCATGATGGGAAGCATGGGTCACACGGTCGGCGAAAAGATCACAAAAACGTTCGAATACGCAACGGAAAAGAAACTTCCGGTGGTCGGGTTCGTATTGAGCGGCGGCGCGCGCATGCAGGAAGGGATCATATCGCTCATGCAGATGGCAAAAACGTCTGCGGCCGTTGCCAGACACAGCGAAGCGGGGCTCTTGTATATTTCGGTGCTTACCGACCCGACGACGGGCGGCGTTTCCGCATCGTTTGCGTTTGAATCGGACATTATCATGGCGGAAAAGGGTGCATTGATCGGATTTGCGGGGCCGCGCGTGATCGAACAGACCATTCGCCAGAAACTGCCCGAAGGGTTTCAGCGTTCGGAGTTTTTGCAGAAGAAAGGATTTGTCGATCTGATCGTGGAACGTAAAGAAATGAAAGAAAAGCTGGCGGCGCTGTTGAAGCTGCACTGTGCGGAGGCCTGATCATGAACGCGTACGAAATTGTTTTGAAGAGCCGCGAAAAGGGCAGACCCACGGCGGTCAAATACATCGGAAAACTGGTGGAAGGGTTTATTGAATTGCATGGCGACCGCCGTTTTTCGGACGATGCAGCGATCATCGGCGGCGTAGGGTATATCTGCGGAAAACCGGTTACCGTGATCGGGATCGAAAAGGGAGAAGATACAAACAGCAAGATCGAGCATAATTTCGGGTGTGCGCATCCGGAAGGATATCGGAAAGCTGTGCGTCTGATGAAGGAAGCGGAAAAGTTTCACCGTCCTGTGTTGTGCCTGGTGGATACGTCGGGCGCGTATTGCGGGATCGGTGCGGAAGAACGCGGCCAGAGTGAAGCGATCGCAATGTCTATTATGGACATGATCCGTCTGAAAACGCCGACGCTTACCGTTGTCATCGGAGAAGGCGGCAGCGGCGGAGCGCTCGGGCTTTCGGCAGCCGATGAAGTCTGGATCACGGAAACGTCGACATACTCTGTGATTTCGCCCGAAGGCTGTGCGTCGATTTTGTGGAAAGACAGCGCAAAAGTGGCGCAGGCGAGCGAGTGCCTGAAGCTGACGGCGCAGGATCTTCTTTCCTTGCATGCGGTAGAGAGAGTTATCGAGGAAAAGGGATTTTCCGATGAGTTCTTTGAAGGGCTGAAAAAAGACGCGGCGCAGTTTTTTGCGGAAAAATCGAAAATACCCGCAGAAGAATTGGTAAAAGCGCGTTATGAAAGATTCCGTAAATTTTAATGGGAAAAGAAACAGTGCTAAATAAACGGGCGCAAGCCCAAGTCTGCAGTCTGCATACAAATCGAGCAGACAAGGAGGAGAATATGATCGCCATCGTAACCGATTCGTCCGTAGGGTATTCGGCGGAGGAGATATCCAGCCGCGGCGTATTGAGTGTGGTACCGCTCAATTACCAGCTCGGGCCGAATTTTTACGAAGAGTATACTGCCGGACACAACGGAAATTATATGCAGATGATGAAGCAGCTCAGTCCCTGCAAGACAGCGCAGCCGACGTTGAACCATTTTATCCGCACGTTTTCATCGTTGGCAGAGAGCGGATACGAAGTGATCTGTATTGTGCTTTCGAGTGCGCTTTCGGGTACTTATTCTTCGGCGTGCTTTGCGGCGGGACAGGTCGGCGGGCGTATCCGTGTGATCGATTCGGCGACCATCGGAGCGGGAATGCATCTTTTGGTGGACGAAGCGGTCAACATGGTCAAATGCGGGCTGTCTTTCGAAGAGATCGCGCAGCACCTGGAAGGGCTGAAAAAGAAGATCGGAATGGTATTTACGGTCGAGTCGCTGGACAGACTTTTGTTTGGAGGCAGGCTGAACAACGCCAAAGCCAAAACGACTTTGAACCTGCGTCCTGTTTTTGAACTGAAAAGCAAAATTATTTTTAAAGGCAATGCGCGCGGTGTGCGCGAGCGGCTGGAAGAAATGGTTTCGCTGGTCCCCGAAAATACGCGCAGGCTGATCGTCTGCCGTTGCGGAGAGGATACGGACGTATCCGAATTCACACAGATGCTGAAACAGCGTCTGCCCTCCGTTTATATTCATCAACGCGTGGCAGGACCTGTATTGAGTATTCATGTGGATGAAGGCGCATTCGGTGCTGCATATATACTGAAAGACTGACGAATTTTTATTGCGGTAAAAGCAGATGCCGCCGGCCCTGCCGGCGGCATTTTACAAAGAGGGAAAGGAAGGATGCCAATGCAAGCGAAAATGCTGTACATGCGAAAGACGCCCGGTGAAAGCGCGGCGATCCTGTATCTTCTGACGGCGGGATTTGTCTTGTTTCCCACGCAATGGATGGGTGATCTCTTCACAAAAGATCATATGCTGTCCCAAATGCTGGGGTTGGGACTTGTGCGCATTCTTTTTGCCGCGATCATGATTGTCCTTGCGCTGGAAATGGGCATCCGTCATGTGTTTTTTGTGCAAAAAGGGGAATGGAAAGCTCTGTTGTTTGCAATCCCTGCGCTGATTGTGGCGGTAAATAATCTGCCCATTATAGCGCTTTCGAACGGTTCTGCGTTTTTAACGGGGAGCGGACTGTACTTTTTTGCGTTCGCGATCGAATGTATCGGCGTCGGACTGTTTGAAGAAACGGCGTTCCGCGGCGTGATTTTCCCCTTTGTGCTCGGAAAAACGGGTACAGGGAAAAAGGGGCGGTTTATTGCTGTCATCGTGTCCAGCGCGATGTTCGGGTGCCTGCATCTTGTAAATTTGTTGGGCGGATTTTCGGGCGGTGTATTTTTACAAGTGGGGTATTCTTTTCTGATCGGCAGTATGCTTGCCATTTGTATGTTCCGCGGCGCGGGCGTCTTTACCTGCGCTTTCATCCATGCGGCGTTCAATTTTTGCGGAAACATAATTTCCAACGTCCGCGGTTTGGGATTCGGCGCTTTTTCGGATGTTTGGTGCTGGCAGGAAATATTGCTGACGGCGGTCGTAGGTATAGCCGCCATCGTGTATTTTGTATGGCTGCTCTTTTATAGCAAACCGGATGTCGCAGAAAAGTTTGCGGTTTATCCGCCGAAAAAGGAGAAATCCGAAAGTTCCAGCGCGCCGACGGGCACGGTGTCGCATAATAACGCGGATACGTCTGCCGAAAACGCGTGCGAAATTTTGCGCGGACAGAGCGACGGGAACGAAAAAGAAAAAAACAAAGAAGACGAACAATAGAAACAGAGAAACCAGCCGCGGCGG
>CASEWU010000056.1 GCA_949291725.1 uncultured Bacillota bacterium | reverse complement strand
TCGTATTTTGGAGCCGGCGTTGGGCACGGGCAATTTTTTCGGATATATGCCGCAGGCTATTGCGGATGGCAGTAAGCTGTACGGTGTGGAGCTGGATACCGTTACGGGCAGGATCGCCGCGAAGCTGTATCCGCAGGCAAACGTACAGATCAAGGGGTTTGAGGAAACAAGCTATCCGAACGACTATTTCGATATGGTGGTGAGCAACGTGCCGTTCGGCGGTTACGGCGTGTACGACAGCGAATATTCCCGTCAGAAATTTCTCATACACGATTATTTTATCGCCAAGAGCATCGACAAGGTAAAGCCAGGCGGCATAGTAGCGTTGGTGACGAGCAAAGGCACGCTGGACAAACTCAATCCTACGGCGAGGAAATACATGGCGGAGCGCGCGGAATTACTCGGTGCCGTTCGTTTGCCGAATACGGCATTTAGGCAAACGGCGAACACCGAAGCGGTTACGGATATATTGTTTTTTCAGAAACGGGAAGCCAACCTTTCGGATGTAAGCGATATCGAATGGCTTGGCACGGGTAAGACGGAAGACGGATTCGAGGTCAACAACTATTTTATCCGTCACCCCGAAATGGTACTCGGCACGTTTGTAAAGGAAACGGGCTTATATGGTGCGGAGGGAGTTACGGTAAAGCCGGACGGCAGGGATTTGACCACGGCAATAAACGCCGCCATCGGAAACTTGCCGGAGGGGGTATATATACCCACCGAATCGACGCCGGAGGAAACGGAAAATCCGCAGGCCGCCGCGGTGTTCGATGTCCGTCCGATGTGCTATACGGCTATGAACGGCAAATTGTATATGCGCATAGGCGAGCAGCTTATAGAACAGGAGATCCCGCCATTTCCGAAAGACGCCTACGTGCGTATCTGCGGCATGATCGGCATCCGCGATGAACTCCGCAGAGTTTTGGATATGCAGACGAAGGGCTGTACGGACGAGGAATTGCAGCGGGCGCAATGGAAACTGAACGCCAGGTATGATATCTTTATTAAAAAGTACGGATATGTAAACAGTCAGACAAATGCGCGGCTGTTTCGCGAGGACGGCGATGCGGCGCTCGTATTTGCGAGCGAAACGCTTTCGGAGGATAAAACGAAGGCGACCAAAGCGGACGTATTTACGAAGCGGACGATCCGTCCGTACGCCGTACCGACGCACACGAGCGACGCGACGGAGGCTTTGCAGATCTGCCGCAATGAACGCGGCTGTGTGGATATAGCGTACATAGAAGAGCTGACGGGCAAGAGTTACGATACCGTGATAGCCGAACTCGGCGGCACGATATTCCGCGATCCTGCGTCAGTGGCAGCGTGGGACAAGTATTCGGGTTATGTCACGGCGGAGGAATACCTGTCGGGAAAGGTAGCAGAAAAGCTGAACGCGGCGAAGCGGCAGGCGGAGCAGGACGCTGCGTATAAGCGTAACGTCGCGGCACTCGAAAAGGTGCAGCCGGAGCCGCTGAAAGCGGACGAAATTTCCGTGCGGATCGGCGCGAGCTGGGTGGATGCGGAATACTATAAACAATTTCTCTTGCAGCTGTTGGGTATCTACGGTTACTACGCGGACGGTCTGCACGTCCGATATAACGAATTTGACGGTTCGTGGAAGGTAGAACGCACGGAAACGGTGCGCCGGAATGCTGGTTATCTTTCGACGGAAACGTATGGCACGCATCGAGCAAATGCGTTTCGGCTGTTCGAGGATTGTCTGAATCAGCGCGCGACGCAGATTTACGATACGGTAGAGGAGGACGGGAAGGAAAAGCGCGTACTCAATAAAAGTGAAACGATCGCGGCAAGAGAGAAGCAGAACAAGATAAAGGAAGCGTTTGCCGATTGGATCTATGCCGATCCGGACAGGCGGGCGGACTTGGAAAAGACGTATAACAGGCTGTTCAATCAGATACGCTTGCCGAGTTATGACGGGAGCTATCTGAAATTTCCCGGCATGAACCCGGCGATCGAACTTCGCCCGCATCAGAAGAACGCGGTGGCGCGGATCGCGGGTACGGGGAACAGCACTTTGCTGCACCATGTCGTTGGGAGCGGAAAAAGCTATACGATGGCGGCGTCGGCGATGAAGCTGCGGCAGTACGGTTTGGCGAAAAAGCCGATGATCGTGGTACCGAATCATCTCGTGCAGCAGATGGCAAACGAATTCAGAACCCTGTATCCCACGGCAAAACTGTTGATAGCAGGCATAGAGGATTTGGAAAAGCGCAACCGTCAGCGTTTTGTGTCGAAGGTGGCGCTGGGGGATTGGGATTCGGTCATCATAGCGCAATCGAGTTTTGCAAAAATCCCCGTATCGCGCGAACGTCAGGAACGAAAGATGCGTGAGGAGATCGGAAAAATCGAAGATGCAATCCTGGAAATGCGCGGTGAAGGCGGTTCCCGTTCATCGATCAAGAATCTGGAGCGGATCAAAAAAGGTCGGGAAAAGATGCTGAAAAAACTGACCGACGCGAGCAAAAAGGACGACGTGCTCATCTTTGAAAATCTGGGTGTGGATTATCTGTTCGTAGACGAAGCGGATGCGTATAAAAATCTTTTTTTGTACACAAAGATGAACAACGTATCGGGCATCTCGAACGCGGCGAGCGCGCGGGCGAGCGATATGCAGATGAAGATCGAGTATATCGGCGAACAGCGCGGCGGAGACAAGGGCGTGGTATTTGCCACGGGAACGCCCATATCCAACAGCATGGCGGAGATGTACATCATGCAGACATATCTGCAAAAGCACACGCTGGAGGAGTTGGGAATCCATTATTTCGACGCCTGGGCGGCGAATTTCGGCGAAACGGTAACGGCGCTCGAAATGTCGCCGAGCGGTCAGGGATACAGAGCGAGGACGCGGTTTGCCAAATTTACGAATTTACCCGAACTCATGACGTTATACCGCAGTTTTGCGGACGTACAGACAGCGGATATGGTAAAGCTGAACGTACCGGAAGCGAAGCGCGAAACGGTCACATTGGAACCGAGTGAAAATACGGTGCAGATCACGGAGGAAATCGCGAAACGCGCGGAAGCCATCTATAACGGAGGCGTCGATCCGCACGAGGACAATATGCTCAAAGTCACGTCGGACGGAAAGAAACTCGCGCTGGACATACGCTGTTTCGATCCGTTTCTCAAAGATGAACATTGCGGGAAGCTGGATATGTGCGCGGACAACGCGGCAAAGGTGTATGCCGAAACGACCGCATTGCGCGGCACGCAACTCATATTCTGCGATTTGTCCACGCCGAAAAAGCCGTATGAAAGTTATGAATACGGGAAGGATTTCGACGTGTATAACGATTTGAAACACAAGCTGATCGAACGCGGCATATCGGCGGAGGAAATTGTGTTTATTCACGACGCAAAAACGGATAGAGAGAAACAGGCGCTGTTCGATAAAATGAATGAGGGGGAAATCCGAATCCTCATCGGCAGTACGGAGAAATGCGGTGCGGGAACGAACGTTCAGAAGCGTTTGGCAGCGCTGCATCATTTGGACGCGCCGTACCGCCCGCGCGATTTACAGCAGCGGGATGGCAGAGGCATCCGACAGGGAAATATGAATGAAGAGATCAGGATTTTCACTTATGTGACAAAACGGACGTTAGACAGCTATTGTTATCAGATACTCGAAAACAAGCAGCGTTTTATCAGTCAGATCGAAAACGGAAGCCTGACGGTACGGGAGGCGGAGGACATAGACGAAACGACTTTGAGTTATGCGGAAATCAAAGCAATCACGGCTGCGAACCCGAAGATCAAACAGAAGATGGAACTGGAAACGGAACTGATCCGTCTGCGCGTTCTGGAAGGGCAATACAAAAAGAACATGTATGCCTTGCAGGATAAAGCATATAAGGACTTGCCCGCCCAGATCCGCAGGCAGGAACAGATCGTAAAAAACGCGCAGGCAGATGAAGCGGTCATCCGGGAAAAGTACAAGGCGGAAGCATTTTCCGTCAGCGTGCAGGGCAGGGTATACACGGATAAGAAAGAGGGCGCGTCGGCGCTTATGGACGCGCTGCGCTCCAACCGTTACGGGACAGCCGTGGCGGAATACGGCGGGTTGCTTATCAGCCTGAACGCGCCGGAAGTATTGACTTCGCGCAGCGTTACGCTTACGGGCAGCGGCGAATACGTCATGGGGATCGGCGACAGCGAATTGGGGCTAATTACAAGACTGGACAATTTCATGAAAGATTTTTCCTCGCGATCCGAACGGTATGCGGAAAAATTGAACGAACTCCGACGCAATCTTGCGGTGGCGGAAGAAGAACTGAAAAAACCGTTTGAACACAAAGTGAAGATAGAGGAAATCACGCGGGAATTGTCCGAAATCAATGCGGAGCTTGACCTGAATAAACGTGAAGAGGTGGTTATGGAAACAGAGGAGGAAACCGAAACGGAGGAAGAGGAAATGCACTTTATGTCGTTGCCCGACGTCGGGCGAGAACAAAAAAATCCGGAAAAGCATTTGCACCGCCGTATGACGGAAAAATTGTATAAGGTATATGCAGAACACAAAGCCCAAAAGCGCGATGCGGTAATTTTTGTCCGGAACGGGAAATATTACGAAACGTGCGGTGACGATGCCCGTTTTTTGGCTTTTGAATACGGCTTTGAAACTTATGAAAAGACTTTGGGAGGCGAATGTCAAACGATAGCCAAGCTGGACTATAACGATCTGACCGATGCGGTAGAGGATATAACGAATGAAGGTCGCCGAGTGGAAATCGTCGAGCCGGAGCAAGAAACATATAAGGAGACGGATTTTTTGGGAACGGAGCCGGAATCGACGAAAAATGCCGGAACAGCGGAAGGAAGGGAACTGCTACCCGATTATGCGGCAGCGAAGGGCGTGGCGGAAACATCGCTGCCCCCGCAGGGACAGATGCTGCCGATCGGCAGGAATAAAGCCCGACAGTACAGCCGATTGGGGCTGTCCGTGTACGACATCACGAACGGCAGTCGAGATCTTCTCGGGGCAGAGGAAATAGAGGCTTTTTCCGGAGTCTTTGGCGTGGACAGGCAGGAATGGACGGATTTTCTGGAAACGGACACGGCAAAAGCCTATTTCACGGCACGGCTGTGTATGAGCGAAGTTGTTATCAGGACAGCGAACGAGGAGATGGACTATATAGACGGGATGTATATCGATTCGTTTACGGACAGCGTTTTTGAGGAAAAACAAGGCATGGAGAGTTACCTGCAAAACAAAGAGCCTCCCGCGCTTGAAGCGGTACAGCCGTATATTCTTGCGCTCGTGAACGAGTTTACGGACAGGTTATCCCGTATACCGCTTGAAGCATACGGTTGGACGAAAGAAGATGTCCGGCATGCGATTATCGGGAAGATAGAACATCCTGAACTCAAAGCATATATAGAGCCGCGCATAAATGCACGGACGGGAGAGCGTACATATGAGCGCGTCCGTCAAAGCATTATGGACGAATATGCCGCATTGCAACAAAATGCTGCGGACGAATTACCGTACAAAAGCCGATTTTATAAGGCGGTTGCGGAGTATTTTGATCGAGATGAAGCGACGGCGCTCGACAAAGGCGCAATCGACGTACTGCTGCGGGATGAAGGAGAAATCCTTGCGCGGCTGTACGAATATGACCTAGACAGTGCTGTGCGCGATTTGTCGGATGGGGCAGAGCTTACCGATCTTATCAAATCCTATACCGAGAGCGGGGAATCGGAGAATGCGGGCGAGGAGGACAAGGACTATGCCGCAGAAGTGCGGGAGCGGACGAAGGCGTTTTATGAACGATACAAAGCGGAACATCCCGATTATGCGGACAATTCGGGCAGAAATCCGTTTTATCGGGATATGAGCGAGTATTTGCAGCAAACGGATGCATTGCCGTATGCGTATTTCATGGCATTGGACAGGGACGGCGACGAGCTGATGCCGCGGCTTGCCAGCTTTTACGAACAAAACGGCGACCTTGCGTTGCGTACATATATGGAGCGGCAGGAGGTTGTCGAGCGGTATGCGGAAAAGTATCCTCCGGAAGTGCTGCGATCGGCGGAACAGCCGAAGTTTTTCGGCAAAGACGCGGACGGTACGGCATATTACTTTTTGCCGCAGGGGCTTTCTTCGGATGCGCTCGCGGAAATCGGCGAACGAGCGGAAAAATACGTCGTTGCCGCACCGAACTGTTTTTTGCCGGATGAACGTTTGCGGGAATATAAAATTACGTTCGTTAAGACGGACAGGGACATTCCCGATCGGGCGTTGTACGGAACGGCGCGGACGGCGAAACGCGAGATGCGCCGAGCCGCCGGAAAGGTCAGGCGCGACGCCGATACGCGCAAGCGGGTCGCGGAGAACGCAAGGACGGCGCTTAAAGAATTGCAGGACGATCCGCAGACGGACAGGGCGGAATATAAAGAACGCTTTTTTGCCGCTTATGCCGAATTTATAGAGGACGTGGACGATTATTATCTCGGCGCGGACGATTTTGCGGAACTGATCAAAGACGGCGACGCGATGACTGAACGGGTGTATGCCTGTTATATGGAAACGGACGAACAGGTCAATTTTGAATCGTGGGAGGATTTATCCGAATTGACGAAAAACTATATCGACGGGAGATGGAAACGGCAAAAAGCAATAGCAGAATTTCCGCTGTACGGCGGGACTTGGGCATATGCGCAGACGCATGGCGAGGAAGAACAGTACAGGCGTTCGCTGCAGGCGAATATCGAGTGCAAGTACGAGATAGAGCAGGCAATAGACGAGAATTTTGACGGTCAGCACCTGAATGAGGGATTTGAACGGGCGCTGTTGGATAAATTCGGCACGGAGCGGGTGAAATATGTGCTGGCAAATACGGTACAGAACTGCGATAGCGACGGTAGATTTTCTCCGGAAACGAAGGCATGGGCCAAAGCCGTCTTGGTTACGGAAGATAAGGAGCATCGCCGACAATTTGGGGTGACGTCGCATCCTGCGGTATTGGACGGGTTGATTGCCCGCATCCGCAGGGCGGAGAAAGAAACGGAACAGGGAAAAGGAGCAGAAACGGAAATGCAGGCAGAAAAGTACAGGACAAAAACATCAAAAGGATTGCCCGTGGTGCATATCGAACGCGACAAGAACGGACATGACATCGCTATCGTGCAACGTCAGAAAGATTATGTTGTCGCCATCGGGTACGATGTCAAAGACGGGACGTGGGCACAGGGCAGATATGATTTTCCCACACGGGAGGCGGCACAGGGGTTTATTGACGAAAATTACAAACCGAAAGGCGAAGAAGCGTCCAAGTGGCTGACGGCAAAGGTTTCGCGGGATGCGCTTATCCGCAGATACGACAAACACAGTTTTATGCGGATGCCGAACGGCGAATATGAGGATTACACTTATAATATCTACAACAGCCGAATCAAGGAGAGCCGTCAACTCGCGGACATGGAAAGCGACGAGCATGAACTCTGTTACGAACTCGTATTTCCCGCGGACGGCGAAGTGACGATCAAGACCCGTGACGGCGACGAAGTTGTATTTTCTTCGCGGGAATTTACGGAACTGATCGGCGGGACGATAAACGCGGACTATGAACGGAAAGAGCGCGCGGACGATACGGCGTGGTATGCCGTTTCCGTGCCGCAGGAAGCGCTGCGCGGCACATACGAAAAATCGTCGCTTTTTTCCATGCCCGCCGGAGGCGAATTCGCCGGGTACAGTTACTATCTCCCGAACGCATTTGTGGAGGAGGACAAGCGCGGCGAAAACGGGAATATTCTCATTACGCTGCCCGAAGAATTCCATATCACCCTGAAAAACCGCGCGACGGACGAAGAAGTGGTCATCACGCCGTTCGATCTTTTGAACGCATGTGACGGAACCAAGGGGGAGGACTATGCCCGGCTTTCGTCCGACAAGGAAAAAAGCGGCGTGCGGTATATCCGGGCGGAGATACCGCTGAAAGCGAAAATAGCCGAATACCCGAACCAGACGCTGTTTCGTATGCCCGACACGGGCGAGTACGCAGGGTACTGTTTTTATCTGTTCAACGACGGGATAAAAAACGGCGAAGAGAAAATCGTGGCAGAGCTTTCGGAAAATTTTACGGTCTATCTGAAAGACCGCCGCAACGACAGATACGCGGAGCTTACGGCAGAGGAGTTCAAGGCGGTCATGGACGATATTACGGACGCGGACTATGGCAGCGTGCTGACGAAACCGAGCGAGGAACGAGCGGAGAAATTCGGGAAAACGGAAGAGCAGCTCCGCAAGAATTTGCCGCCCGAAATGCTTGCCCGTCCAAATTGGGTGATCGTGCGCACGCGGATGAACGAAGAAAAGGGGAGATTGGATAAATTCCTCATTTCGCCCGTGACGGGAAAGTTTGCAGAGAGCGATAATCCCGAAACGTGGACGGATTTCGATACGGCTTGTCAATACGCGAAAGACCACGGCGGCGAGGCGCTCGGCTATGCGTTGGACGGAAAGGATAACATCTGCTGCATCGATCTCGATGATTGCTTTGATCCGGAAAGGCGTCTGTCCGATACGGCAAAAGAGGTCTGGCGGTTATGCGGCGACACCTATCGCGAAGTGTCGGTCAGCCGGAAGGGATTGCATATCTTCGGCAAGACGGACGGGTTGGATGTGCGTTCCTTCTCGAAGGACAAAAAACTTGAGTTTTACCAAAAATCGCACTTTATCACCGTGACGGGCGACAGGGCGGGCAGTTACAGCGTCTTGTCAGATTTTGACAGTCTGCCTGTAAAGCAATATCTGGAAGAGGTCTGCGGCAGGCATGCGGAATGGAAGGGCGCGGGGCTTGGCGTGGAGGGATTGTCCTCGATGTCCGACCGCGAGTTGGTGGAAAAGGCATGTTCGGCAAAAAACGGCGCTACGTTCAAGGCGTATTATGAGGGACAGGATCTAAAACAGAATCATTCCAATTCGGACATGGCGTTTATGACTTATCTTGCGTTCTGGTGCAACGGCGACGTGGATCAGATGCTGCGCATCAATGCGACGAGCGGGCTGTACCGCCCCGAAAAATCCCCGGAATATTACGAGCATACCGCGCTGAAAGCGGTACGCGAAAACGCGGAGCGGTTTCAGCCGAAAAGGGAGCAGGCGCGTCCCAAATCCCGCCCTGCAAACGCCCCGGATAAGGGAGGGAAGTAAGATGAAAAGGCGAAAGAAAAAAGAGATTGAACTGTATGTCCCGGAAGGATATACGTTTGAGGAGTTGTACAACGGGGATGACGAAGGGTACGGATTTGAAGACGAAACACCCGCGGTGCAGGAGGAGGTGAAGGTACGATATGAGCGAAGCAACGGAAAGACGAAGCGCATATGACAAACTCTCGCCGCAGCGGAAGAAGCTCGTGGACATGCTTTCCGCCAATCTGGAGAGCGGTTCATTGTGGAAGCCGGGCTGGCGCACGCGCGGGGCGCCTGAAAACGCAATCACGGGCAAGAAATACAGAGGTGTAAATAATCTGTATCTCTTTCTCGTGGCTATGGAACGGGGCTACGGCGACAATCGCTGGCTGACATTTAATCAGATGAAAGCGCGTGACTGGTCGTTCAGGACGGACGCCGAGGGCAGGAGCCTCGGCAAAAATGCGGGCGTATCGGTGGAGTTTTTTGACTTGTGGGACAGGGAAACGCACGAAAAGTTTGACCGTAACGTGCTGGACGGCATGAGTGCGGATGAACGGCAGACATATATGGACGAAAACGTATATCCCATCCGAAGGTATTATACGGTGTTCAATGCCGACCTCATAGACGGCATTCCGGCACAGGAAGTTTCGGTATTGGACGAAAGCGGGAAGTCGGAGCGAGCGGAACGGATGCTCGCTTATTGGAGCGGGAACGAATCGAAGATCGTATACGGCGGTTCGCAGGCGTATTACAGCAAGACGAGCGATGAAATCCATCTTCCCGCCCGCGAGGATTTCTACAATATGCAGGAGTTTTATTCTACGGCGCTGCACGAAATGGGGCATTCTACGGGCCACGAAACGCGGCTCAACAGACCTTTGAATGCGGACATGGGTTCGGAAGAATACGCGATGGAAGAATTGCGCGCGGAGATTGCGTCGGTGTTCATGGAACAGGATTTCGGTATCGACGTGGACGAGAACGCGGTGCGAAACAGCGGCGCGTATGTCGGAAGCTGGAAAGCGGCGATCAAAGACGACCCGAACGCCCTGTTTACGGCGATCGCCGATGCGGACAAAATCGCTAAGTACGTTTTGCAAAAAGAGGCGGAAATGAAAAGGGATGCGTATGCAGAGGAAGAGAAGTCGGAGGTATATATGCTGCCGAGCGTCGCGGCGGCTCTGGCGGCGAGCGCTGCGGAAGAAAAACGCGAAAGCGTCATGAAAACGCGCGGGAAGGAGAGCCTGACGCGGATGGATGACCGGGAGATCGTGGAGCGGGCGGAAAAGTCTAAAGGCGGGGAGAAGTTCATGCAGCTGTACAACGGCATATCGGTGACGGGCGAGGAAGAAAAGGACGAGCGCTCGCTCATGACGCGGTTTGCGCTGTTTACGGACGATAAAGAACAGCTTATGCGGCTGTTCAGATCCTCCGCGCAGTACCGCGACGAAAAGCCGGACGCGCATTATGAAAAACTTGCAGAGGAATCCGCCGCGTTCGTTTCAAAGATAAAAGCGAATATGATCGCCGCGAGCATACACGACGGGAACAAATCGCATTTCGGAATAAATGCGAAGTCGTGAAAGAGAAAAAGCATCGGGAGGCACGAATGGGATAAAAAGATCAGGACGGATGACAGGTGTTGCCGTCGCATTGACGATATGCAATATTTTAGTTTGTATCATAGGAATAATCGGTTGGGTCAATACGGCGGAAAATAACAGGGCAATCAATTCAATCGGCGCAGATTTTACATATTACGACGACGGTTCGGCGGTACGGCTTGAACTGAACGGCGGCGAAACGGTAACGCTGCGGTTCGGGAAAGGCAGCGTCAGGGTCGAACAATCCTTCCGCTGGAATGAGAAGGAACAGATTATGGAAATTATCATGTTTGTCCGCAGCTATACGCAGGCGCATGGATATAAAATGGAACGCGCCGCTACGGACTTGTACGGAGAATATAAGTTGCACAATTTCCTGTACGCAATGGGATATAAACGCGAATCGACGGGAAGCTGCGATCTGGATTATATTTCGGACAGGAGATGGTATGTGAACGTAATCGGTAAAATCTGGGGACGGATCGGAATCTGAAAGAAAAAAGAGGAGCAAGCAAATGGCAAACAAGAATTTCAAAATCAGGGAACAGGACTACAAGGCAATGCAGGGCATGACGGAAAAGCAGGCGGGGCAGTTCATCAAAGGTCTGTGCGGTTATGCTTTTGACGGCGTGCCATTGGAAACTAAAGACGCGAAGATTGCTTCGGCGTATGCGTATGCAAAAGCGGCGCTGGACCTTTCGTCGCAAAGCCGTGAAAACGGCAGGAAGGGCGGATTGCTCGTGTCGGAGCGCAGGCGCGAAATGAAAGCCGCGTCCGGGCAAGCGTCGGGGCGGGATGCCGATCCTATGGGCATGCTTTTGAAAGGCATTGTCCTTTCGGTCGCGGAGGATGCGGACAGGGAAAGCAAGGCTGAAAAATGAGTGCGATTCTCTGCTCGGACGCGGCTGCTGGGTTGAAAACGCTGCCGCAGGGTTGCGCCCGGATGTGCGTGACAAGCCCGCCGTATTACGGATTGAGGGATTACGGAACGGACGGTCAGATCGGGGTAGAACAAAGCCCGCGGGAATACATAGACCGGCTGGTAGAAGTATTTGCGGAGGTATATCGGGTACTTAGACCGGACGGAACGCTTTGGATAAATATCTCGGATAGTTATGCGGGCAGCGGCAAGAGTCCCATGTACATTCAGGTGGCGGGAAACGTGAAGAATAAGAATCTGTACGATATGAAAAGCCGTATCTATGAAATGCCGAAGAAATGGGATAAAATCAAGCCGAAAGACTTGATCGGTATCCCATGGATGCTTGCTTTTGCCTTGCGTGATTTCGGGTATTATCTTCGTTCGGACATCATTTGGCATAAGCTCAACTGTCTGCCGGAGAGCGTAAAAGACAGACCGACAAAATCCTATGAGCATATTTTCCTTCTGGCGAAATCCCCGAAATATTATTACGATTACAAGTCGATTCAAGAACCAATCAAAGCAGTGACCGCGGCGAGATATATGCGCGGTCGGTCGGGAAAGGCAAAATATGCAGAGACGAAAATGTGTCAGGGAATTGACCGAAAGACAGATGCGGTAACCGATGAAAGCAGGCAATTCAAAAGGAAAAGGGATGTATGGGAAGTGAGTACGAATACGTTTCGGATGGATGAACATTTTGCGATGTATCCTGAAAAACTGATAGAACCGTGCATTCTTGCCGGTAGCGAAAAGGGCGATACGGTATTAGATCCGTTCTTCGGCAGCGGTACGACGGGAGCGGTCGCAAAGCGGTTGGGAAGGGAATATATCGGCATAGAAATCAATCCGAAATTCTGCGAAAAGGCGTATGCCCGTATCGAAAACGCGGGGGAGGGATAGGGGCGTAATCTGTGGCAAACACTTGAAAAATCAAAGCAGGTTAATAAAAGTGCCACAACCTGCGGCTGGGCACTTTTGAAGCCGCCGTCGAGCGGCGGGGGGAACAAG
>CASEWU010000055.1 GCA_949291725.1 uncultured Bacillota bacterium | reverse complement strand
TGCATGGCAAATTTCCGTAGCGGATTTCTTTATAAGCATGCGGATATAATAACGTCCATATCTGTCAGCGTGGAAATTCTTTACATTGCGGCAATGGTGATTTTCTGCATCCGAAAGACAGAAGTGGTTTATAAATTTTTACTGACGGGCCTTGTGCTCGCGGCAATTATTCTGCTTGGACTCTATATTCTGCAGGAAACCGGTGTGATGGATAAGATCGACTCGCAGGAATCTTTGCAGGCTCTGATCGAATCTACGGGAGTTTGGGGACCGCTGGTATTTATTATTTTGCAGGCATTACAGGTATTCCTTTTACCGATACCGGGTGTTTTGACGGTAGGGGCGGGGGTTTTTCTGTTTGGTCCGCTCAAGACGTGCTTGTATAGCTATATCGGTATTGTTTGCGGCTCCTTGATCGCATTTTGGATCGGAAGAGTCGTCGGGTATAAGGCGGCCGCCTGGTTGGTAGGGCGTGAGGCGTTGGATTCCTGGCTGCAAAAAGTAAAAGGGAAAGATCGTCGGATCCTGACGGCAATGTTTATCTTGCCGATTTTTCCGGATGATATACTCTGCTTTGTCGCGGGACTTTCTACGATGACTTGGAGATACTTTATCATCATGCAATTGATATCCAGAGCAATTTCGGTTGCTCTGACCAGTTTCTCCGTCGGCGGCATGATCATTCCATACAATACATGGTGGGGACTTTTGTGTTGGGGAGTGATCGGAATTGCGATCATTTTGCTCTTTATTTTTATTTATAAAAAAGGTGATGCGATCGAAGCGTGGTTTTTCAATTTGTTCGGGAGAAAGAAAAAAAAGAAAGAACAAGGAGATGAGCAGATGCATGCGGAGCAGAAAGAGGCAGAAAATGAGATGCCGACAGACAAATTCAATTCTATAAAAAAATAAACAATTTGAAATTCACTTTGTCAGTAAATTATCAAAGCCGTCGGCAAAAATTGCTTGACGGCTTATTTTTTTTTGAAACATTTATTAAAAAAGTTACATATAAAAATCTGAACGGAAAAAACGACGCGATCATTTCATCGCGTCGTTTTAAATAATGATTTTTTCGAAAAGCTAATGTTTTGCCGGCAATCGACTCAGACGATGAGATTGATCAGTCTGCCTTTTACCACAATGAATTTGCGGATAACTTTGCCTTCTACGAGAGGGCGAATCGTATCATCGGCAAGAACCAGAGATCGGATCTCTTCTTCGGAAGCATTCTGAGGAATCATCATCTTCGTTTTGATCTTGCTGTTGACCTGTACGGCGTACTCAAGCTCGTCTTTGACAAGAGCTTCTTCGTTGCATACCGGATATTTCTGATCAAAAATGGAATATTTATATCCGAGAATTTCCCAGAGCTCTTCGCTGAAATGGGGGGCGCAGGGAGCGAGAAGAAGCAGAAGATCGCGCGTGCATTCACGCAGGAACGATACATTCTTCACAGCCAGTCCGTCGTATTTATACAGGGCGTTGACATATTCCATCAGTCTGGCTACTGCCGTATTGAAAGAGAAGTTTTCCATGTCGCGCGAAATTTGACGGATCGCGTAATTGCGGGCGTAGTCAAGTTCTTTTTCATCGTGGCCGTATGGTTCGTCGGACGAACCTTTAAGATCTTTGTTTTTGAGAACAAAGCGCTCGATTCTGTCCAGGAATTTTGCGACGGATTTGATTCCGTCATCGCTCCAGGGTCCGCCTTCTGTATAAGAGAACCCAAACATCAGATACATACGGAATACGTCCGCTCCATATGTGGAAACATATTCGTCGGGGGAAACAATATTTCCCTTGGATTTGGACATACGGTTGCCGTCCGGCCCGAGGATGACGCCTTGATGTACCAGTGATTTGAAAGGTTCGTCAAAGTTCAAATATCCCATATCGCGAAGGGCTTTGGTGAAGAAACGTGCGTAAAGCAAGTGCATGCAAGCGTGTTCCGCGCCGCCGACGTACTTGTCGACAGGGAGCATTTTGTTCACGATTTCAGGATCGAAGGGCGCTTTGGAGTTGTGAGCGTCCGGATAGCGCAGATAATACCAGCTGGAGCAGACGAAAGTGTCGAGCGTATCGGGATCGCGAAGCGCGTCGCCGCCGCAGTGCGGACATTTTACGTGCATGAACTCATCGCATTTGGCAAGCGGTGATTTTCCGTCCGGTTCAAACTGTACGTTGTAGGGCAGTTTGACGGGTAAGTCTTTGTACGGAACGGGTACAATGCCGCATTTCGGACAATGAATTACGGGAATAGGCGCGCCCCAGTATCTCTGACGGGAAACGAGCCAGTCGCGCAGGCGGTAATTGACTTTTCTCTCACCTTTTCCCATCTTGGCAAGATAGTTGGAAATTTCCGTGCGGGCCTCTTCGCCGTAGCGGCCGTCAAATTGCAGACTGTTTACGCATATACCGTCTTCGCAGAAAGGCAAAACGGTTTCTCCGTTTTTATTTTCGATAACTTTTTGTACGGGCAGATTGTATTTTACGGCAAACGCAAAATCGCGTTCATCGTGAGCGGGAACGCCCATGACGGCGCCGGTTCCGTAAGAGTAGAGGACATAATCGGCTACATAGATCGGAACTTTTTTGCCGTTGATCGGGTTGATTGCGTAATGACCGATAAATACGCCGGTCTTTTCGCGTGCGGAAGAAAGCCTTTCTATTTCATTGGATTTTGCGGTTTCTGCAATGTAATTTTCCACGGCTTCGCGCTGTTCATCCGAAACCAGTTTTTTTACAAGCGGATGTTCGGGGGCGAGTACAACATAAGAGACACCGAAAATGGTATCCACGCGGGTCGTAAATACCTTGAATTTATCGCCGCTTTCGCATTCGAATTCAACTTCGCAGCCGACGGATTTCCCGATCCAGTTGCGCTGCATCAGCTTTGTTTTTTCGGGCCAGTCGATTTTGTCGAGTCCCTGTAAAAGTTCTTCGGCGTACTGTGTGATTTTGAAGAACCATTGGGTAAGATCCTTTCTGATAACGGGCGTGCCGCAGCGTTCACAGCAACCGTCAACGACCTGTTCGTTTGCCAGAACCGTATTGCAGCTGGGACACCAGTTCACGGGTGCCTCTTTGCGGTACGCAAGGCCGTTTTCATAGAGCTTCAGGAACATCCATTGCGTCCATTTATAATAGTCTTCTTCGCAGGTTTTGATTTCTGCCGACCAATCAAACATGGCGCCCATGGCTTTGAGCTGATTCTCCATGGTAGCGATATTCTTTTCGGTGGAATCCTTCGGGTGGATCTTCGTTTTGATAGCATAATTTTCCGCGGGCAAACCGAAAGCGTCAAAACCCATCGGCTGGAAAACTTCATAGCCCTGCATTTTTTTGAACCGTGCATAGCTGTCGGTTGGGCCGTAGTTGTACCAATGCCCGATATGCAGTTTTGCGCCGGAAGGATAGGAGAACATTTCGAGAACATAGAATTTTTTGTCCATGTTCTTTTTGTTGAAATTGTTCTCTTTGGTCTTTTCCCAGCGTTGCTGCCATTTGCTTTCAACGGATTTCATATCCATACCCCAAAAACCTCCGCGGCCCGAAACGAGCCTCATTTTTTCTTTGCAAATTGTCTGTAAACGAGATACGAGAGCGGCCCTATGATCGGAATCAACAGAATTGCGATGTTCCATATGATCAAAGAAGCTTTGACTGCCTGCTCGACGGACAGCTTGTCTTTCAAAAGAATGTAGATCGTTGCGATCGCCAGCACATAGTGAACGGCAAGCACGGCAATGAGTGCGATCAGAACAGGAGTCGGCATACTGCAATACCTCGCGTTTATTCATCTAATTATATGATTTTTTGGCGTGTTAGTCAAGTTATGAGACATATCGCGCCGAAAAATTTTATTTTTCGCGCATTTTGCGGCTGAAATCGTAAATAATCGGAATGAAAGCGCATACACTGAAAATATGGAACAATTCACAGTCTCCGATCGGGAGGAACATTGCAGGTATATTGCTTATATAGCGGGCGCGCTCACGGCGGTCAAGGAGAGAACGGCGCACATCGAATTTGAAGGGGGCCGCGTTGTTTTTACGCTTCGGGCGGAGCCGTCGGAACCGGAATTTCGGAAACTTGCAGAGGACAGAATAGCCGATGTGATCTGTATCGGCTATAAATATTCGATCCTCAGCGGGCAGATCGCTCCGGCAGGCCTGAATGCGCAGGATCGCGAGATCCTCCTGACTGCGGTAATTGCGGCAGATTTTGCGGAAGATAAAAAATACGTATTATCCAGGCTTGCACAGCAGCGCAGACACACGATTGACGGTTTTTTCAATTTCAGACTGAAAGAATTGCGGGAAAAGTGGCTGGCGGTGGCTGCGTGCGTTCCGCCCGTGTTTACGCGGGGTCAGCTTACGGAATTCATGCGGTTCCTTCTGAACACAAGCCGCGGAAAAGTTTTTTTGAAAAGGGGAGAAGTTTATGATGTGCGGTGCAGGCGCTTGCGCCGGTCGGCGCTCATCGGCGACGCCAGCGCCGAGATGAATACACTCCGTGAGATCGTTTTAAGCGGAGCAGGGAAAGTTGAGTGTTTGGGTTCTCCGACGGCTCTGCAGGAAAATTTTCTTAAAAGGTTTTATGAAGGACGCGTTTCGTTCGGATGATCAAAAATGATCAAAAAAATTTTTTTCGCCCAATCAAATAGGTTGACAAAATACTGCAAAGATATTAAAATAATGATAATCGATTAAACCAATTCAATCTGCTTAACGGAAAAGACAAGTAGAGCGGATGCGTGCATTTCAGAGAGCGGGACATGTGCTGGAAGTTCCGTATTGCCGTTTCGTTTGAAACCGCTTTTTTTCGCAACGGATGCCGTTCCGTAAAACGGTTAGAGAGGCCGTAAATGGCAATTAAGGTGGAACCGCGCAAGAGTTTGCGTCCTTAAACGAACAGTTTAAGGACGTTTTTTGTTGTTTGCGCATTTACGGGAAATCAGCCATGCTTTCAAGTAAAAAGGGTTTATCTGAAAGATGTATCGGCTGGCGTGAATTTTTTAAGATTGAATCGGAACCAGAAAGGACGGAGGACAAAGATATGATCATTACTTTGAAAGGCGACAAAAAGGAATATGCCGCACCGGTTTCCTGCAAGCAGATCGCGCAGGATATCAGTGAAGGACTTGCCCGCGCTGCGGTGGCGGCGAAGGTGGACGGAAAACTGGTAGACCTTGCGCATATCGTCGATAAGGATTGCGATGTGGAAATCATAACATTAAAGGACAGGGAAGGTTTGGACATTTATCGTCATACTACAGCCCATGTGCTTGCACAGGCGGTTAAGGCGATCTATCCGACCAGCAAACTTGCGATCGGGCCTACGATCGACAACGGGTTCTACTATGATATCGATTTCAAAACTCCCATTACGCAGGAAGACCTCGGCAAGATCGAGGCGGAAATGAAAAATATTATAAAGAGCAATCTTCCCGTGGAAAGGTTCACGCTTTCGCGCGAAGACGCCATCAAACTGATGACGAAATACTCTGAAAAATACAAAGTCGAGCTGATCAAAGATCTTCCGGAAGGAGAAGAAATTTCTTTCTATAAGCAAGGCGGATTTACGGATCTTTGCCGTGGGCCTCATCTGCCTTCGACGGGCAAGATCAAGGCGTTTAAGCTGACCAGCATTGCGGGGGCATACTGGCGCGGCAATGAAAAGAACAAAATGCTGACGCGTATTTACGGTACTGCGTTTGCGAAAAAAGACGAAATGGACGCGTATTTTACTATGCTGGAAGAGGCGAAGAAACGCGACCATATCAAATTGGGAAAAGAGCTCGGGTTGTTTGCTTTTCTTAACGAGGGAAAAGGTTTCCCTTTCTTCCTGCCGAAGGGCATGGTCCTGAAAAATGTTCTGATCGATTATTGGCGCCAGATCCATACCAGAGAAGGGTATGTGGAAGTCCAGACTCCGATCATTTTGAATCGCAGCCTTTGGGAAACTTCCGGGCACTGGGATCATTATAAAGAAAATATGTACACGACGAAGATCGACGGGGAAGATTGTGCGATCAAGCCGATGAACTGCCCGGGCGGAATGCTGGTTTATAAATTGAACCCGCATAGTTATAAAGATCTTCCGATCCGCATGGGCGAACTTGGAATTGTCCACCGCCATGAAAAGAGCGGGCAGCTCCACGGACTGATGCGCGTGCGGTGCTTCACGCAGGACGATGCACATATTTTCATGCTTCCGGAACAGATCACTTCGGAGATCAAAGGCGTTGTAAAGATTATCGACGAAGTATACACCTTGTTCGGATTCAAATACCATGTCGAACTTTCGACCCGTCCCGATAACAGCATCGGCAGCGATGAGGATTGGGAGAACGCAACCAATGCTCTGCGGCTTGCATTGGACGAGCTGAATTTGCCGTATGTGGTCAACGAAGGGGACGGAGCTTTTTACGGACCGAAGATTGACTTCCATCTGACCGATTCGATCGGCAGAACGTGGCAGTGCGGAACGATTCAGCTTGACTTCCAGTTGCCGCAGCGTTTTGAAGCGGAATACACGGGCGAAGACGGTCAGAAACATCGTCCGATCATGATTCACCGTGTTGTGTTCGGTTCGATCGAGCGTTTTATCGGGATTCTGATCGAGCATTATGCAGGGAAATTCCCTGTTTGGCTCGCGCCTGTTCAGGTAAAAGTTCTGCCTGTGTCGGATAAATCCATGGATTATGCAAAAGAAGTGGAAAATGCATTCAAAGCAGCCGGACTTCGCGTGGAGACAGATGCTCGGAATGAAAAGATCGGATATAAGATCCGTGAAGCGCAGCTGGAGAAAGTTCCGTATATGCTGGTTGTCGGCGATAAGGAAAAGGAAGAAAAAACGGTTGCGGTGCGTATGCGCGAAAAGGGCGATATCGGTTCCATGAAGCTGGATGAGTTTATCGCCAAAGTAAAAAAAGAAAACGACGAAAAGACAGTTTTTTAAAGAAAAAGCTATAAAAACAGTTGACAAGGAGGGTAATTTCTGATATTATTATGCGGTAAAGCAGAAGTTACTTCTCGCCTTGCGGCAAGTGCGTCGGCAAGAGCCTAAAAATCATAAATGAAGAACGCAGATTTTCTGCGCGGTTTGTGATCGTTTGGAGCGGGTTGTAACATATGCAACCCGCTTTTGTATTTGTCCCGAAAGGGAAATATTGATTAAAGGACGGTATAAAACCATTAAAGACCAGCATCAGGTGAACGGAGAGATCCGCGATCAGGAAGTGAGAGTGATCGGCTCGGACGGTCAGCAGTTAGGTATCATGAGCGCAAGGGAAGCGCTGAATCTTGCCGAAGAAAGTGATTTGGATTTGGTGAAGATTTCGCCGACGGCGAATCCTCCCGTATGCAAAATTATGGATTACGGCAAATTTAAGTTCGAGCAAGGGAAGAAAGAAAAAGAATCCAGAAAGAATCAGAAAGTTGTGGAAGTGAAAGAAGTACGGCTTTCCATGACGATCGATACGGGCGATATGAACGTGAAATCGCGCCAGACACAGAAATTCCTGGAAGCAGGAAATAAGGTAATGGTATCCATTCGCATGCGCGGGCGTCAGAATGCGCATGCGTCGATGGGTGTAGACGTCATGAACGAGTTTTTTGACCTTTTGGGCGGAAAGGCGGTCATGGATAAAAAGCCCGCAAACGAAGGCAGAAATATTACGATGCTGCTTTCGCCTGCAAAATAACAAGATCAATTCTGCAAGGTGTGTTTTGAAGGACAAGCCCTGCATTTGAATGAAAATAATTTCGGAGGACAGAAGTATGCCTAAACAGAAATCGCATAGCGGCTCGAAAAAACGTTTCGACATTACGGGAAGCGGCAGAGTAAAAAGAGCGCAATCCGGTAAAAACCACAAGACGGGGGATAAACCCAGAAAGAGAAAGAGAAATCTTCGTCAGACGGCTTTCGTGAATGAAACGCAGGAGTTGACGGTGAAGAATCAGCTCATCCCGTACAAGAAATAAGGTATAAGTAAGGAGAAAGAGTCATGCGTATTAAAAGAGGAGTTAACGCGGTAAAGAAACGCAGAAAGATATTCAAACTGTCGAAAGGTTATTTCGGTTCCAAGAGCAGGTCTTACAGGATTGCCCGCGAAGCCGTTATGAAATCGCTGATGTATGCTTACGTCGGCAGAAAAAACAGGAAAAGAGATTTCCGTCAGCTGTGGATCGCCAGGATCAATGCGGCGGCAAGAATCAACGGACTTTCTTACAGCAAATTTATGCACGGTCTGAAGGTTGCAGGCATCAATCTGAACAGGAAAGCACTTGCTGACATCGCAGTCAATGACGCGGCGGCATTTGCGGCGCTTGCTGAGAAAGCAAAAGCAGCGATTGCTTAAAGTAAATGTTAAAAAACCTTCTTTTTTCAAGAAGGTTTTTTATGTTTTATTGTTATGGTGATCACCTCTAGAAATAATCCGTTTATCAAGCGGATTTTATCGTTGCGTGAGAAGAAATATCGCCGCGAATACGGCGAATATATCATTGAAGGCGTCAAGCAGATACGAGAGGCCGTGAACGGCGGCTGCGACTTTGTAAGTATTGTATGCTCAGAGAATTATAAAGGCGAGCATTTTCTTTCGGAAAAAGAGCAGCTTGTTTCGGAAAGCGTTTTTGAAAAACTTTCCGAAGAATCTGCTCCGCAAGGGATTTTAGCTGTATTGAAGATGCCGGATTGTTCGGTTAAAGCTCCAAGCGGCAATGCGCTGTTGTTGGATACGCTATCGGATCCCGGAAATCTCGGGACAATCATCCGGACAGCGAATGCGGCAGGATATACGGATATTTATTTGAGAAATTGCACGGATCCGTTTTCGTCAAAGAGCGTGCGCGCGTCGATGAGCGGTATATTTTTTGTGCGTCTGCATAGCGGATCATTGGGAGAGATATCCGAAGTTCTTGGCGATATTCCCAAAATATGTGCGGACATGAACGGAGAAAATGTTTTTCGGTTTCAAGTTCCGCAACGCTTTTGTCTGGTGATCGGAAATGAAGCAAACGGAGTCAGCGATGAAGTGCGGTCTCTTTGCAGATATACCGTCAGAATCCCCATGCGTGAAAGCTGTGAGAGTCTGAATGCCGGTATTTCGGCGGCTGTGCTCATGTATCAGCTGGGTGCTGAAAAATTCAGAAAATTATAATAAAGATATTCTATCAAATAGAGGAGAGTTTGTATGTCAGGACATAGCAAATGGCATAATATTCAAGCGAAAAAGGGCAAAGCGGATGCGGCGCGCGGTCGTATTTTTACAAAACTCGGAAGAGAAATCGCCGTAGCGGCAAAAGGTAATCCGAACCCGGATACAAACAGCAAACTTGCCGATGTAATTGCAAAAGCAAAGGCAAACAATATGCCGAATGATAACATTCAGCGTTGCATCAAGAAGGCAGCTGGTGAACTCGGCAACGCCAATTTCGAGACGCTGATTTACGAAGGATATGGCGTTGGTGGCAGCGCGCTGATCATCAATACGTTGACGGACAATAAAAACCGTACGGCGGGCGACGTGCGCAGCACACTCTCAAAATGCGGCGGAGAGCTTGGCAATACCGGTTGCGTGTCGTATATGTTCAGTAATAAAGGTCTGCTGGTAGTTGAACGCACGTTGGATCTGGATGAGGACACGATTACGGAGTATGCTATCGATGCAGGGGCGGATGATGTCGTTGTATTGGATGACGCATATGAAATTTATACGGATCCGGCTGCATTTTCGCAAGTGCGCAAGTATCTTGAAGAAAAAGGCGTTTCATTCTTGGAAGCGGATGTTCGTATGATCCCTCAGAATAAGATCACGTTGAGTCCTGAACACACCGAAACATTCCGCAAATTGCTGGATAAACTGGAAGAACTGGATGACGTTCAGGACGTTTATCACAATGTCGATTTGCCGGATGATGAGGAAGAAGAGTAAAATTTATTGGTTCGCGAAGTACTCTGTCTGACATAATTAAATAAAAGGAGTGCCTGAAATGACAACGCGTGAGGCTTGTTTGAAAGCAAAAGAAAATCTTTCGGCGATTTCGCTGGCAAGCGAACAGGACATGAATAAAATGCTTTCCGCGTCTGCGAATGCATTGCGAACACAAGCGCAGTATATTATCGCGGAAAATAAAAAAGATATCGCAAATTGTACGCGCGGAGAACAGTTTGTAGATCGGCTCATGCTGAATGAAAAGCGTATCGACCGAATAGCCGTCGGATTGGAAAAGTTGATAGAACTTAAATGTCCGGTCGGGGAAGTTCTGGAAGAACGTACTCTTTATAATGGGTTGCTTTTAAGGCGGGTGCGCGTACCTCTCGGAGTGCTTGGTATTATCTATGAAGCGCGTCCCAATGTAACAGCGGATGCGATCGGGCTCTCTATTAAAAGCGGAAATGCTGTCGTACTCCGCGGAAGCAAAGATGCAATTTGTTCCAATAGCGCAATTACTTCTGTCATTAAAGATGCAATCCGAAATGTCGGTTATAATCCGGAATTTATTCAATTAATCCAGGATACGACACATGAAGGCGCTACCGAATTTATGAGAATGAATGGGATTATAGACGTTTTAATTCCGCGCGGTGGCGCCGGTCTGATATGGAATGCGATCGAAAATGCAACGGTACCGGTCATTGAGACGGGAACAGGAAACTGTCATGTATATTTTGAAAAATCAGCCGATCTTTCGAAAGCAATCCCGATTCTGATCAATGCCAAGACGCAGCGTACTTCTGTATGCAACGCTTGTGAAAGTTTGCTGATCGATGCTCCTTTGGCGGAAAAATCTTTAAAACGCATTGTAGAAGCTCTGCGTGAAAAGAACGTAGAAATTGTAGCATGTGAAAAGTGCAGGGCGATTCTTCCGGAGTTGAAAGCGGCATCGGAGGAAGATTTTTACACGGAATTTCTTGCCTTAAAGATTTCCGTTAAAATTGTCGACGGCGTTGAAGAAGCGATCAGGCATATCAATAAATACGGAACGCATCACAGCGACAGTATCATTACGGAGAATGCGGAGGCGGCTGAAAAGTTTTTGAATGAAGTGGATAGTGCCGCGGTATATGTCAATGCCAGTACTCGATTTACGGACGGCTTCGAATTCGGATTAGGGGCTGAGATGGGGATCTCAACGCAAAAACTTCATGCACGCGGGCCGATGGGGCTTAGGGAACTGACTTCTTACAAATACCAGATCCACGGCAACGGTCAGATCCGCGGCTGAACGAAAGTTAGCAGATTAGGATCTGTCCGCCAGATTTTTTTGCAGTTCTTCATCGGATTTTATTTTGAAAAAATTACCATCAAAAAGGCAGGAGTTATTCCTGCTTTTTTATTATTCTGTTGAATAAATCGTAGGATTGCGCAAATAATAAGAATGTCAGCAATGGTTGAGCAAACGCAGCAAGACTGAAAAAAGTTTCTTAACGAAGGGAAAAAGAATGTTTGCCGAAAAACTGTTGCTTTCATATAAATCTCGCTTTGAATGCGGCAAAAATTCTTATACACAAAAAGAAACCGAGCAGAAATTATCTGCGTTTAAGGAATTATTTTTTACTGTATAAAAAATGCACCCGCAGAATAAAGCGGGCCATTTTATAAGAGAAAATGAGCAAGAGATTGTTTGTTTTCTCTTATTTTTTATAAGAAAATAAGAAAAATGAATTCTGATCGTTTTTTACAAATCAAAATTTTATCCTTTATCCTGTTTACAATTTTTGCAAACTATGGTAAAATGACCGCAAATTAACAGGAGGTGTTTATGGCAAGAAGAAAAAGTGAAGTGCAAAAAGCAGCAGAAAAAGCGGTCAAGAAGACGCATACAGCAACGGTTGTACTTGCGGTTCTGTTTTTTGTGATCGGCTGCATAGGTGGGGTTATTGTCTCTATGCAATTGACGAAAAATGATAAATTTGAATTAAACGGAGATAAAACCGTTTATTTGGAAATCGGGGAAAAGTATGTTGAGCCCGGTGTAACGGTTGTGTCGTTCGGCAAAGATGTTTCGGATAAAATTACGAAAGGCGGAGATTATGCGACGATGGATACGAGTATAGAAGGCGTTTATCAGATCGTTTATAAAATCGAAGATTTTCGTTGGGGAGATTTTCAGCGGGTGCGAACCGTTGTTGTAGGCAATCCGGAAATAAATGATCAGAAAGCTCCGGACGTAACACACACGGAAGATGGCAGTATGGAGGGATAACAGATGGCGCAGAAGAAATTTAATCCGATACTTACATTTTTTTGCTGTCTGCTGGCGCTTGTTATAGGTTTTATCGCTGCATTTGCCGTATATACATACCTTCAAAAACCGCATGGCGGTGATGTATATGTCAGCGGTGATCTTCAGATCCATTTTTTGGAGCTTGGCAATAAGTATACAGGCGACTGTGTGTATATTAAAGCGGGTGAAACGGATATCCTGATCGATGCCGGGTCCAGAACAAACAGTGTAGGCACGATTGACAGTTATTTGCAGGAACAGATGAACGGAGACAGAACGTTGGAATATGTAATCGTAACGCACTCAGATCGCGATCATATTGCATGCTTTGCCGGAGATAACTCCAACGACAGTCTGTTTGATCTTTATGAATGCGAAACGATTATTGATTTTCCGCGTACAAATCAGTATTCAAAATCAGGAGGTCCTTCCGCGACTTTCGAGCGCTATATCGAAAAGCGAGATGCAGAACAGGAAGCCGGGGCCAAGCATTATACGGCTTTGGATTGTTGGAAAGAACTAGACGGCGCTCAAAAAGTGTATGAGCTATCGAGTGGAATTGAAATGGAAATCCTGTACAACTATTATTATGAGAACGATAGTGCAGATGAAAACAATTATTCGGTCTGCATTATGCTGAATCAGGGAGATAAACACTTTTTGCTGACCGGAGATCTGGAAGAGGATGGAGAAGAAAAGTTAGTCGAATACAATGATCTGCCGGAAGTCGAGCTGTTCAAAGCCGGACATCACGGCTCTAAGACTTCATCAAATGATTGTCTGCTCAGTGTGATTAAGCCGAAAATCGTATGTGTGTGCTGTTGTGCTGGGACGGATGAATACAGCGATACACCGGAAAATCAATTTCCTACCCAAGCAATGATCGATCGTGTTTCCGTATATACAGAAAATGTGTACGTAACATCTTTGGGAGACGAGTCGGCTCCGAACGGTTTCGTTTCTATGAACGGCAATATCGTTGTTACATCGAACCGAAGCGGAGTAACTGTCGAGGGGTCCAATAATAACACATTGTTGAAAGACACGCTGTGGTTTAAAGAAAATAGATCTTGTCCTGAAAAATGGCGGTAATTTTGTATGCGGGAGCTATGTTTTAGCTTCCGCAAGTTTTTTATACAAACAGTCTCATGGTTATATAAAATATCCGATATACGGTTTGACTATCGTTTTCAAAAGAGGTTCATGCTTTATGGCAATAAATTAATTTTACGTTATGAAATAGAAAAGTTCAATGCAAGGAGATATTTTTTTGATTTGTTGAGAATATAAGCAATAATAATGGTTGTCGGTGTATTTTTTACATCAAAATATTTGCGAAATCACGCAAAAAGTATTAGAATAGATAGGATAAGATTTTGTGATTCAGGAGAAGAAGATTTTGATTCGGAACGATTTAAGAAACGTGGCGATTATTGCGCACGTAGACCACGGCAAGACGACGCTCGTGGATCAGATGCTGAAACAAAGCGGAACATTCAGGGAAAACCAGGTTGTGGAAGAGCGCGTGATGGACAGCAATGCAATCGAGAGAGAGCGCGGAATAACGATTTTGGCAAAAAATACGTCGATCCATTACCATGGCGTAAAAATTAATATCATTGATACTCCGGGACATGCGGATTTCGGCGGGGAAGTCGAGCGCGTATTGAAAATGGTAAACGGCGTTTTGTTGCTTGTTGATGCGGCGGAAGGTCCTATGCCGCAGACGCGTTTTGTAATGCAGAAGGCGTTGGAATTGAATCATAAGTTGATTATTGTTGTCAACAAGGTCGACCGCCCGGATGCACGTATCGAAGAGGTCGAGAATGAAATTTTGGAACTTCTGATTGATCTGAATGCTTCAGATGAGCAATTAGACAGCCCGATTTTGTTCTGTTCGGGCAGGGCTGGGACGGCTTCTCGTTATGCGGATAAAGAAGGAAAAGACTTGACTCCACTTTTTGATACGATTTTGAACCATATTCCCCCGATGATTGTAGATGAAAATGCACCGATGCAGCTTCTGGTATCATCGATTGATTACAATGATTATGTCGGGCGAATCGGTATCGGAAGAATTGAACGAGGTACGGTGAAAGCCAATCAGGAAGTTGTGATCTGCAATCATAATATTCCTTCTTTGAATAAGCGCGGAAAGCTTGTGAATCTTTATCAGATCGAAGGACTTTCAAGGGTTGCGACAGACAGTGCTAAGGCAGGAGATATTGTTTGCTTTTCCGGTTTGGAAGGTATAAATATTGGTGATACGGTATGCTCTCCCGATAAAGTGGAAGCGGTTCCTTTTGTAAAAATCAGTGAACCGACCGTAGAAATGACTTTTTCGGTCAATGACAGTCCTTTTGCCGGGAAAGAGGGTAAATTTGTTACATCAAGACATTTGCGTGAACGCCTGTATCGTGAACTTTTGAAAGATGTGTCTTTGAAGGTTGAGGATACGGATACGGCGGAGGCATTCAAGGTAAGCGGTCGCGGTGAAATGCATCTTTCCATTCTTATTGAAAATATGCGCCGGGAAGGATATGAGTTTCAGGTGAGTACGCCGAAGGTTTTGTATAAAACGATTGACGATAAGTTGTACGAACCGATAGAGCGCTTGATTGTAGACGTTCCGGAAGACGGAACGGGTGCAGTTTTTCAGAGCATGGGCGAGCGTAAAGGTGAGCTTGTGCACATGAGTGCGGTCGGGTCGCGCATGCGCCTTGAATTTTTGATCCCTGCCCGCGGGCTTTTCGGCTATAAAAGTGAGTTTTTGACTCAGACCAAAGGTGAAGGTGTCATGAACTCGATCTTCTTTGAATATCAACCGTACAAAGGAGATCTCAAGAGACGTGATACGGGATCACTGGTGGCATTTGAGACCGGCGAAGCAGTAACATATGGTTTGTTCAATGCGCAGGATCGCGGCGTGCTGTTTATTGAACCGGGTACGCAGGTTTATGAAGGAATGGTCGTCGGTGTATCGCCCAAGACAGAAGATATCAATGTCAATGTGTGCAAAAAGAAGCATATGACCAACACGCGTGCGGCCGGAAGCGATGACGCGATGCGCTTGAATACGCCCAAGAAAATGAGTTTGGAAGAGTGTCTTGAATTTTTGAACGACGATGAGTTGCTGGAAGTAACACCGGTGTCGCTTCGCATCAGAAAGAGAATTTTGGACAGTGAATTACGCGCTAAGGCACGCGCCAAAGAAAAGAAAGCATAAAACTGAAAACTCAGGCATAGAATATTCCCGACGAAGATATTCGGAGGGAGTATTTTTTTATGGAAGAAAATACAGTACAGAGCGTAACCATAGAGCAGCAGAAAAAAATATTGATGAGCTGTGTCGAGAGTGTCGATAGCTTCACTGCGCAGCAAATCACGTTGACATTGACAGGGGGCGGGCGTGCGATCATTAACGGAGATGGCTTAAAAATCATCCATTTTTCCAAATCAAACGGAAATTTCGGCGCTGCCGGAAAAATCAGCGGCGTACGCTTTGCCGATAAAAAGTTAAAAATTTCAAAAAGGCTCTTTGGATAAATGATACAAATTTGGGAAGTTTTTTCTTGTATGGTTGCCGGGATTCTGTCTGGAATCGTCTGCGAGCCTTTTTTTGTCGTTGCTTATTGTGTTGACCGTAAAATTGTGCGTATTATCACGGATATTTTTTGCGCAGTTTTGTCTGGCGCAGTATTTATATTGACTTGTATCTATTTTCGATTATCAGATTTCCGTATTTATATGGCCGTGTCGATTTTTGTCGGATTTATACTCTATGAAATTAGTATCCACAGAATACTTGCGTTTTTCGGGAAAAGGCTGTATAATAAATTCGGGAGCAGCTGGAAAAGAATTTTATCACGGCTGTCGATTGTATCATGCAAGAAGAAAAATTCAAAAAAATTGTCATCGCTTCAACGGTCGCGGCGGTAATATTGTTTGTTTTTCTTATAATTTTTTTAGTGGGACAGCTTATCTCTATTTCTGCGCAGAAAAAACGTGATAAAGAATTGCAGCAGCTGATCGATCAATATCATCAACTTATCAATTCACAGGAAAATGATATCAGTATTTATGAGGGCAGGGTTTGGCTGGAAATCGCGGCACGTGAATTGGGAATGAAGTTTCCGGATGATATCGATTGGGATAAGATATTCGGCAACTGATATCGCGTATATTGTTTTGAAAAATGGAGATAATTAAAATGAAATATGCCGTAATAGATATTGGCTCCAATTCCGTCCGTCTGCTGTTGTGGGCGGACGGTTGTTCTATCAGTAAAAATGTTATTACCACGCGGTTGGGGGAAGGAATCAGCTTTTCCCCAAGGCTTTTGCCTCAAGCAATGGAACGAACCGTCAGAGCAATTTGTGAATTTATGGGAACAGCTAGGGAGTTTGGGGCACAGAAGATTTATGCCTTTGCAACCGCCGCTGTTCGCAGTGCTGAAAATGGTAATGATTTTATACAGACGGTATACCAAAATTGCGGAATCATGCCGGAAATTTTAAGCGGAAAAGAAGAAGCTGAAATCGGTTATCTGGGTGCTTTGGAAGGACGCGACGGCGGTATCATCGATGTTGGCGGAGCCAGTTCCGAAATTACAATCGGTAAAAACGGTAAGATCATTTATGCTGTCAGTGCGGATGTCGGTGCTGTTCGGTTGAAAGATGTTTGCGGAGAGGACAAGCTTCGTCTGAAAAAATATATCGATGAAAAAATTGCGGTTTATGGAGACGTACCGGTTTGTCCTATGACGCTTATCGGTGGTACGGCTACATCGCTTGCGGCGCTGGAATATCGTGTAGAATCCTACGACCCGAAGGTGATCCATCACAGTATTCTGACGGTCGAACAGATTGGGGTCTGGGCAGAAAAACTTTTGTCGATGCAGCAGAGCGAAAGACTGCTTTTAAAAGGTATGGACAAAAAGCGGGCGGATATCCTGGGGGGCGGGGCTCTGCTGCTTTATGAAATTTTAAGAAAGATACAAGCGGAAAAAGTGAGTGTGAGTGAGGCGGACAACACGGAAGGCTATCTTATGAAAAAACTGCGGGAGAATCAAAATGAATCGCGTGATTGAAAAGGGGATAAGAATTATTGATATCCTGCTGACGTTTGCATTGGCGATAACGGTTGTGATCTTGGGATACTATCGTTTCTGGCAGACGATGGATGCTGTGCTTCTTGCTTTGCTTTTGATCTTGGGCGGACTTTTATCGCTTTTGATTTGTACAGCTCTGCATGAATTAGGACATGTTATTTTCGGTTTGTGTTGCGGGTTTCGGTTCAATTCTATGCGGATTGGTTTTATGAACATACACCGAAAAGACGGAAAATTGCGGATCACGTTCAGCCGTTTGCCCGAATCGCTTGCAGGCTCGACAGAAATGCTTCCCAAAAACGCGGAGAAACTTTACTCACGCTTTTTAATTACGATTTCAGGCGGATTGATTTTTTCTTTTATTGTTCTGGCCGGGGCGAGTGTGGTATTGTTTTTATACCCGATCGTTCCTTTTGCCGCATACATATTTGTCGGAACTGCGCTGCCATTTGCTTTCCATATTTTCTTTTATAATGTGTTGCCGTTCAATGATGATAATTTGGATACGGATGGCGGTATGTTGCGCGGTTTGCTGAAAAAAGAACCATCCTATTTGACGGCTGTTAACATTCTGGCGATCGAAGGTTATTTGTATCAGGGAAAAACGCCGTCTGAGATCGATAAGGCATTGTATTTTGGCCTTCCACAGCTTCCGGAAGACGATCTGAATTTTATTGTTTTGACGAGTTATCGGTTTATGTATTATTTGGATTCAGGTGATGTGGAATCGGCCATCAAGGCGAGCGACCGACTGGATGGGTTGCTGGAATATGTACCGCGTTTATATTATAACGATATTTCGGCAGAAATTCTCTTTTGTGAATGTTGTATGAAAGGAGATTTTGAATCGGCAAAAAAGAGATACGAATACATCCGTCAATATATGCTGGGGGAGAAGAGCTTGCAGACGTATCGCGTTTGTGCCGCATATGAATTGTATGTAAATAAAGATAAAATTGCTGCATTGCATGCTTTAAGCGCGGCACAGCAAAAAGCTGATGAATGTGTGATTGAAGGCATTCAGCGTTATGAGCGGAAATTGATCTCTTGTATTCGCAGTGATATTGACGCGGCTTGAAATTTTTAATGATACTTGAACGGAATTAATTAAAAGAGTAAATATCCCCCACTAAAGTGGGGGCTTTGGAAAGCCCTAAAGGGCAAGGTTACTGGCGCGGCGCTCAAGCGCCGTACAAAACTCGCCTACCGCACACAAGCAAGCCGTGCTCTTTATTCCTTTCTGTTAATTCTTTT
>CASEWU010000054.1 GCA_949291725.1 uncultured Bacillota bacterium | reverse complement strand
GCTCGTCTGAACAAAAATTTGTCCAGACGAGCGCCTTCAGACATATTTGCCGTAATGGTGCGGCCGTTTTAGCAATGAAAGAAGATGACGTTATTTTGTGTACGAAGAGGGTTGCAAAGACTACTAAAAAATTTTAATGCCGAAGGCAAAGAGAGGGGAGAGAAAAATGTTGATGCCGAGAGTGGCAGCGGAACGATTCTTGTAAGAATCTTGACAAAAACGGAATTTGTTGTATAATGGATTGTAATGGCAAAAGTGAGGGAGACACTAAAATGCTTTATGCAAGCATAGAGGGGGAAGTCTTTTTCGGGAAGAAAAGAGACGCTGGAAAACGGGGAGAGAACGAACCGAATGCTGAAAAATGGGGTGTATGCGGCGGCGAAGAAATGTTTGATGCGCACAGCAGTGTAAACTTTTTATGGGCTGTGCCGTTCAAAAGAGCGGCTGAGGAGATCTTATGAAAAAAATTTTGGTTTTGGCGAACAGTTTCGGCGAAGACTGTACTGCATATATGGAAAAAATGTCGTCGGAATTGTATGTTCGCAATCTTTATGTGCCGGCATGCAGTCTGGAGCAGCACAGTGAGTTTATTGAAAGGAGAGAAGACGCGTACCAGTACCAGAAAGATGCCGTAATGATCGGGGATAGACTTGTCAGTGCAAACGATGCATTTGCGTATGAACAATGGGATTATATCGTATTGCAGCAGGTAAGTTTTTTGGCGGGAAAATATGACTCATACTATCCCTATTTAACCGAGATCGTTGAATATATAAAGAAGGTGTGTCCGCAGGTAAGCTTGGTATTGAATGAAACGTGGTCTTATGAAAAAGGATCGACGCATGAAAAGTTTTATTTATACGGGAACGATCCTTTGCAAATGATAGGGCAGATCCGTCAGGCTTGCGAGCGTGTTGCAAAAGAAAACGGGATGCCGCTGATACGTACAGGGGAATTTATTCAAAGGCTACGGCAATGCAAAGCGTTTCAGGATGGAAGTTTGTGCAGGGATACATACCATCTGAGTACAGAATACGGACGTTATGCGGCTTCTGCTTTTTTTGTCAGATTTTTTGGCGCGGATGTTTCGCCGGATTTCATGCCGGATAACGCGCAGGCGGACAAAATCCGAATAATACAGGAGAATCTTATAGAATTTGAAAGGTATGAATGAGTTTTTTGAAGAAGCGGGAAAAGTTAAAATCATTCCGGTGGTCGTATTTCACGGCACGGAAGAAGTAGTTCCTGTCATGGATGCATTGAAAGAAGGCGGGCTGAAAATTGCGGAAATAACCTTCCGAACCGAATGCGCGCAGGAAGCATTGAAAATGGCGGCGGAGAAATATCCTGATTTTTGGGTTGGGGCCGGCACGGTTTTGAATGAAACACAGGCGAGGGAAGCGATCGGAAGCGGCGCGAAGTTTATTGTTGGGCCCGGTTTTTCGGAAAGTGTATGCAAAGTCTGTCAGGAACAGAAAATTCCGTATTTGCCTGGATGTGTTACGCCGACCGAGATCATGCAGGCGCTGGCGTGCGGGCTGTCCGTCGTAAAATTTTTTCCTGCCAATATATACGGCGGGTTAAAGGCGATCAGAGCACTGTCGGCGGCGTTTCCGAAAGTAAAGTTTATTCCGACAGGCGGAGTGAATGCGGAAAACATGGAAGAGTATCTGGCGTTTGATAAGATCCTTGCCGTAGGCGGCAGCTGGATGATGCAGGGAAAAGCAGAGGACATTCTACGCAATACGAAAGAATGCATGGAAAAGGCGGGGAAAATAAGATGAGGGTTGTTACGTTTGGGGAGATCATGCTGCGGCTGAGTCCGTTCGGGTTTAAGAGGCTGGAGCAAGCAGACGGTTTTGAAGCGGTT
>CASEWU010000053.1 GCA_949291725.1 uncultured Bacillota bacterium | reverse complement strand
CAAATGTTTACTTAAATTTTATTCGTTCCAAAGATCCTGTTTTCCTGTAGAAACCGCGTCGGCACCCGCTTTCAATGCCGCGATAACATCCTGTTTGCTTTCGATCAGTCCTCCTGCAATCAAAGAAACTCCGTCAAGATCCTTGCGAAAACGTGCGATCTCCTTGGCGACGACACCCGGCATTACCTCGGCACAATCAGGACGCGATGCGGCGGCACTGTCCAATGCGGTCTGCACCGATGCGGAATCGATCAGGAAAAAACGATGCACTGTATGCAATCCGACCTGTTTCGCAGCAAGAATACAGCTTACCTTTGTGCTGATGATCCCGTCGATGCCCTTGCGCTTGAGATATTCAAAACCGTATTTGTCTTTTCCGATTCCTTCGCACATATCCGCATGAATAAAAATGCGCTTGCCATGTTTATTCTCTGCGATACTGTCGATCTCCAGAAGATTGCTTTTCAAAACGAATACCGTTTCCGCATTCGATTGCATAGCCTGTTCCAATTGGGCGCGATTGCGCACCGCCGCTATGACGGGATTGTCAAAACGCAACATTGTCTGCCTCCTGATTACGGTACGCCGCAGCGGCGATCAGATTTGTACCCTCGCCGTCCAGATCCGCAAGGAGGATCTCCCCCTGCTCCACATCACGGTCTATGCGAAGTGCTCGGATCTTCGCCATCCATTTCATCATCTCGCTTTTTTTCACTTCTTTGTCCGTACGGACAGGGATCATTCCAAACCTCGCACGAACAGTACTTGTCAGAACACGGCGCGGGCACACTACTTCCGCTTGCGCATATTTTTTCCCGCGCGGACAGAAATTTCCGCTTACGTCTATTTGATTTCCTTCCGACCGCACGACAAGATCACACCCGCGCGGACATTCGATACAAACCAATTTCCTTTCTTCCATGCTCACTCCTCCGCTCTTACAACGTCGATCCGCACCTCTTTTGCGCTGCTGAGAACCCCTGCTGGCAGCAACACGTTCTCCATCTCACCGGGGGCAACGGCTAATTTTTTCAGCCGCTTCACATACTCACCCGCCTGCACCCGAATAACTGCATTGCGGAATGCCGAACGCACTCGAAAATAGATCTTCTGTTCCTTCTCCGACGCCGCGTCGACTTGCTGCGGCAAAACATAGGACACATTCTCTCCTGCCACCGAAGGAATATACGTCTTTTTTTTCTGTCCGTTCCGAATATAATCGGCCGCCCCGATTCCGGCGATCTCCGCCTCTTCCGAAACAAAATCCACAAGATCGTGCACATGAAGCACATTTCCGCAGGCAAAAATTCCTTCCGTCTGCGTTTCGCGGGAACCGTCCACCATTGCACCTTTTGTGCGAGGGTCCAATGCGATCCCCGCCTTCTTAGTCAGTTCATTTTCCGGAATCAGCCCCACGGAAAACAATACCGTATCGCAAGGCACATATCGCTGCGTCCCTTCGATGGGGTTCTTTTGTCCGTCCACCTGCATGATCGTAACGCCTTCCACACGCTCTTTCCCGTGAATTTGCGTGATGGTATGCTCTAAATACAACGGAATATTAAAATCATCCAAGCACTGCGCTATATTCCTGCGCAATCCGCTCGAATGCGGCATGATCTCACAAACACACTCCACTTTCGCTCCTTCCAACGTCATGCGCCGCGCCATGATCAGCCCGATATCTCCCGAGCCGAGAATGACAACTCTCTTCCCCGGCAGTAATCCGTAAATATTTACATATTTCTGCGCGGTCCCTGCACTGAATAATCCCGCGGGACGTGTTCCCGCAATATTCAGCGCACCCTTGCTGCGCTCCCTGCAACCCATGGCAAGAATAACTGCCTTTGCCTGAACAGTAAACACACCTGTTTCGTTGCGGCACATAACCGTTTTGTCCGCAGACAGATCCACAACAAAAGTATTCGTCATGATTTCTATGCCACGTGCTTTCGTTTCCTTGACAAATCTTGCAGCATATTCGGGGCCTGTCATACTCTCTTTGAAACGTGTCAGCCCAAAACCGTTATGGATGCACTGTTTCAAAACGCCTCCGGGTCTCGACTCTCTTTCAATGACAACAATATCATGTACGCCTGCATCGTACGCCGCAACGGCCGCAGCAAGTCCTGCCGGGCCGCCTCCGATGATCACAAGATCGCGTTCCATCAGATTTCACCTCCCGTGATCACAAATGATTTTCCGCCGTTTTTCGTTACTTCTTCCGCACGATAACCGTATTCTCTCATGATCAGATTGAATACGGACGGCTGACAGAAGCCGCCTTGACATCTGCCCATGCCTGCCCTCGTCCGCAATTTTACGCCGTCGATCGTACGCGCTCTCGGATTTTGCCGAAGCGCCTGCAAAATCTCACCCAACGTTACCTCTTCACACCTGCAAACGATACGACCGAACGCAGGATCTTTTTGAATGATCCGATTCTGCTCTTCTGTATTCAAATGCTTGAACCATTCGGCACTTTTTCGCTTTGGCTGAAAGTCGGGATTGCGTTTCGCATCCAACCGCGCGGCAATCTTTTCCGCCAGGAAACTTCCGATCGCCGGCGAACTGGTCAGGCCGGGCGATTCTATGCCTGCCGCATGAAAAACTCCTTTCGCGATCTCGCTTTCGCCCACAATAAAATCATGGCGATTGCAGTACGCGCGCACGCCCGCAAACGATGTGATCACTTCCCTGAAAGGAATATTTTTCATCATCGTCTCCGCTTTCTCACGGATCTGCACAAACCCTTCCATGCGCGTAGATGTATCGTATGTATCCTCTTCTACGGATGTAGGCCCGACCAAAATATTACCGTCTGCCGTGGGTGAAACCAGAACGCCTTTTCCTGCCGCCGTGGGAAGGCCGAAAACCGTATGACGCACAAACGCAGCACAAGATTTATCCAAAAGCATGTATTCGCCTTTGCGCGCACCTATTTCAAACGAATCGTCGCCGAACAGGCGGGCAATGTCCGCCGCCCCATAGCCTGCGCAGTTTACGATGATTTTTGCTTCCAGTTCCCTGCCGTCTTTCGATGAGATCTTCCAGCCGGTTTGTGTTTTTTGCGCCGCACAGACAGAAAACGACGTAAAAAGTTCCGCGCCGTTGTCCATCGCGTTGCCGATTGCGGCAATGGTCAGCTGAAAGGGACAAACAATTCCGCCCGTCGGAGCATACAGAGCCGAAGTAACATCGTCCGCAAGGTTCGGTTCCATCTTCGCCAAAACCGTTTTATCCAAAATTTCAAGACCCGTTACCCCGTTTTTAAGTCCGCGCTCCAATAATTCACGCAGTTTTTGTTCTTCTTCAGGTCCGTGCGCCACAACCAGCGAACCGTTGTTCTGATACCTTACACCCAGCTCTTCGCAAACTTTGGGCATTGCACGGTTTCCCGCTATGTTAAACTTAGCTTTCAGGGATCCGTACGGCGCATCGAACCCCGCATGCACAATCCCGCTGTTTGCCCGACTCGCACCCGCGCAGACATCGTCCGCAGCTTCCGCTACCGCCACTTTCACTCTGTACCTGGTCAGTTCCCTTGCGCACATCGCACCGATCACTCCGCCGCCGATGATGATTGCATCAAACATTCAGTCCTCCTACACGGCAACAAAAAAAGCCGGCAAAACCAAGGCAAACTACCGTTTGCCCTCAGAATTGCCGGCTTCTCATCTTCTCTGCCGTCCGCTATATACTATATTATCAGTATAGCATATTCTTTCGGATTTTTCAACTCTTTCCCGGCACTCTGCAAAAAATTCGCAAAAACAGTCTCTTCTGACCTACGAATCTGGTTCTTTGCAGTATAACATACCCCAACTTCTTTGTCAACCGACCCCGCTTACAGTATTTGTCTTTCCGCTCCATACACGTTTGCCGCATCATAATTCTTTCCTTCCGATTTTGCGAAATTTTTTTGATTCTTTGATCTTTCTCACGTACATTTTTCAAACTTTTTTCAGCGATGGAAGCCGCCGAAAGGCATACCCTTCCGGCGGCTTCCATTTCTATAGCAACATTTGTTTTAGACTGTTTTAACATATACGGCCGAGCAAAAATCAATCGTTTCGTCGGGAAAAGCTTTTCTTATATCGATGAACAAAGATGTTTGTCGCAAGATAAAAATTTACTTATATTTTTTAATCGCAAGGCAAACCGCACAGATGGCGCGGCAGTCCGTCATAAACGCCGCCTTCTTCCACCACACGGTAAAAGCGCATACCGCCTGACAAATTGGAACAGGTAAATCCGTTTGCCGTCAAAATGCGGCAGGCAATGTAACTGCGCAGTCCGCTGTAACAATTGACATAGATCGGTTTTGTCTTATCCAGTTCTCCCAATCTTTGACGCAGTTCGTCTACCGGAATATTCACCGCCCCTTCAAAGTGAGCCTCTTGGTATTCTTCCTTGGTCTGTACATCCAGCAAGATGATATCATGCCGTTTCAAAAGTGTCGGCATATCCTGCCAGGTATGCTGTTTTACCAGACCGCTCATACAGTTGCCGATCACATATCCTGCCATATTCACGGGATCTTTCGCCGATGAATAGGGCGGCGCATATGCAAGATCCAGTTCTGTCAGCTGATCAGCCGTCATATGCGCCCGGATCGCGACAGCCAAAACATCGATACGCTTGTCAACACCCGAAAATCCGATCGCCTGCGCTCCTATGATCCTGCCGTCCCTGGTATCGTACAAAACTTTCAAAGTCATATTTTTCGCCCCGGGATAATACGTCGCATGGTTCGGCGTAAAGAGCAATACACTGTCAAACGGTATCTTTGCAGCACCTGCCGCACGCTCATTAAGTCCCGTTGCCGCCGCCGTAAGATCAAACATCTTCAAAACGGAAGAACCTTGCGCGCCTGTATAACGGGAAGGTATTCCGCAGATATTGTCCGCCGCAATACGGCCCTGCTTATTCGCAGGTCCTGCCAAAGGCACGAGCGTATCTGCCTGCGTTATAAAATTTTTCACACACACCGCATCGCCCGCCGCATAAATATCCGGATCGGATGTGCGCATGTGTTCATCTACCATCACCGAACCCTTGGGGCCAAGCTCCAAACCTGCCTGCGCCGCCAACTGCGTTTCCGGAACCACTCCCAGAGCCACAATGACCATATCCGCTTTTACGGAAGGTTTATTTTCCATTTCCGCCGTGATCCCGTCTTCTTCGGGGCAAAGATCCGCAACCTTGTTCAGCAAGCGAAGATCGATCCCCTTCTGCCGCATATGCGAATGCAGAATACACGCCATATCATAATCGAAAGGCGGCATCACCTGCTCTTCCATCTGCAAAAGCGTTACTTTGATCCCGCGCTCTGTCAGATTTTCCGCCGTTTCCAGCCCGATAAATCCGCCGCCTGCCACGATCGCCGTCTTCGGGGAATTTTCTTTGATAAAATCGTCGATCTTGTACGTATCTTCTACGGAACGCAACGTAAAAATCCGTTCATCGTTGCCGACAAACGCAGGCCGTATCGCCTTCGCTCCCGGTGCATAGATGAGTTTATCATAACTTTCCAGATATTCCCTGCCGTCCGCTTCCCGCACCAAAACCTGCTTTTTATCGCGCAAAATCTGCACCACTTCGCTGCGAACACGCACGTCTACATTGAATCGGCGTTTAAAGCTCTCCGGAGTCTGCAAAGTAAGTTTCCTGCGCTCGGTTATGGTTCCGCCGATATAATACGGCAAGCCGCAATTCGCATACGAAACAAATCCGCCTCTCTCCAGTACAACGATCTCCGCCGTTTCATCCAAACGGCGAAGGCGTGCCGCCGCCGTTGCGCCGCCCGCAACTCCGCCTATGATCACAACTTTCATGTTTTTTCCCTTCCAAATTCTTTATTTTTACGACGAGCAGTTCCTATACCGTCCAATATCCGGGCGCTGAATTTTATAAAAGTGATTCCAGCGCCGATTTCGGGCGCGCACCCGCCGTCTGCGCCTGAACCTTTCCGTCTTTTAAGACAATAAATGTCGGGATGGAAAATATTTTAAACCGCGCAGACAGCGCCTCTTCCTCATCCACATTTACTTTGCCGACCAGAATTTCAGGATGCTCCGCTGCAATTTCATCCACGACCGGGCTCATCATGCGGCAAGGTCCGCACCAGGTCGCCCAAAAATCTAAAAGCACCGTTCCTTTAAAATTTAAAACTTTTTCCTCAAAATTGCTGTCCGTGATTTTTTCGACTGCCATTATTTTTTCCTCCTTCGGGGTTTTCATTCTTTTTATGTTCACAGTATACCCTGAATTTCGGATTTTTTCCGTAACAATATTACACATACAAAAAAATTTTTTTATTTTTAAAATTTTGCGCACAGGTAGTTGTATTTTCAAAGCAGCATTTTTCAGGCATCCCTACGCAAAAAGAAACATTTCATCCTGTTTATTAAAAACAAGCCCGGAAAAAGCCGAACCTGTTTTAAACAATCATTTTCTTTTTGACGGAAATTTTACGGAAGTTTTACTGTTTTTCAGAAATATCTCGCAACCCTTCGGCATCCTCGATGCGGATCGTGCCGCGGGAAAGCTCTACCAGCCCTTCCGATTCAAAGTATTTGAGCATTCTTGACACGGCTTCCCGAACTGTTCCCAGATGCGAAGCCAATTGCTCGTGCGTAATTTTTAAATCAGGAGTGCCTGCATACGCTTCCTCTTCCAGCAACAGCGCCGCCAGGCGCGCATCAAATTTTTTGTTCAAAACCTCGTCGAGCACCCACATTACTTCTGAAAAGCGCTGCGCCATCAATCCGCTCGTGAACCCGTTCACCGCAAGCGATTTTTCCGCAAGTTTTTTATAAATTTCTGCAGGGATCAGTAGCAGCCGCACATCCGTTTCCGCAACGGCAAAAACATGAAAGTCAATGCCGTGCAGCGCGCAGGATGCGCTGAAAAGACAAATCCCTCCCTCCGAAATTCTGTATAACGTGATCTCACGGCCTGTTTCCGAAAGAGTATATACGCGGATCCTACCGCTTTCCACATACAAAAGCCCCGTACAATCCCCGTTATAGACCTGAGCGCCGCGATGAAATATGTATTCCCGAAGATTTTCCCGCACCAGCCGCCGATCTTCTTCCTTCAGATCTTTGTAAAAAGAAAATTTTTCCGCTTTCTGCATTCCGCTTCCGCCTTTCTCCGTGCTATCTTTTTTCTGATTTATCCGCACCAACCTGACTCAGTGATGACATCCGCCGCAGGAATGATCCTCCGCATGACAGCCGTGTTCACCGCAGGAGTGTCCCTCATCATGTCCGTGCTCATGGTGCGAGCATTTCACATCCGGATCGTACGAGAGATCTCCCTTTAAAAATGCTTCCGCCGCAGAATCCGCCTCGCCTTCGACTCCTCCGAAAACACGGATCCCCGCCGCCGCAAGCGCCGCGATCGCACCGCCTCCGATACCTCCGCAAATCAGAACATCTACGCCACGTGCCTTTAAAAATCCCGCAAGCGCACCGTGCCCCGTGCCTTCCGTATCCACAATTTCGCTTGAAACATTTCCATTTTCAACCGTATAAATCTTAAACTTTTCGGAATGACCAAAATGCTGATAAACTTCCCCGTCTTCATATGGGATCGCTATTTTCATCTATTGCCTCCGTTTTGCAGGTTCTTTTTTTCCGTCCGTACGGACGGTTCAGCCTGTTTTCGTTTATTATAGCACCTTCCTTTAAATTTGTACACATTTTTATAAAAATTTATCTGCAAAAATACACCGCTTTTTTAGGTTCTGCCTTTTATCGTCCTTACGTTTTTAAAGATACGTTTTGTAAAACATCTTTGTTTTTTACACATTGCATTGAAAGAGCCGCGGGGGGCCCAAAATTCGCGCCCCGGCGCGTTTTACAAAATT
>CASEWU010000052.1 GCA_949291725.1 uncultured Bacillota bacterium | reverse complement strand
TGCAGGAAGTAGGCGGTGCCGACATCGCACTTGACATGAGTGTCATGAATCCGACGGTTCTGGTCGGTATCTTTATCGGAGCGTGTCTGCCGTTCGTATTCGCGGCTCTTACGATGGATTCTGTAGGCCGTGCGGCACAGAGTATTGTCGTTGAGGTACGCCGTCAGTTCAGAGAGATCAGGGGACTGATGGAAGGAAGAGCCGATGCGGATTACGAGAGATGTGTAGATATCTGTACAAAGGCATCGCTTCATGAAATGATTCTGCCGACACTTCTGGCAATTATTACACCTGTTGTGACAGGGCTTATTCTTGGGTATAACGGTGTGATCGGGCTTCTTACTGGAGCAACGGCAACAGGATTCCTGATGGCAATCTTCATGGCAAATGCAGGAGGCGCCTGGGATAACGCAAAGAAATATATTGAGGGCGGTGCCCATGGAGGAAAAGGAAGCGAACAGCACAAAGCGGCTGTTGTCGGTGATACAGTCGGCGATCCGTTTAAGGACACTTCAGGACCGTCCATTAACATACTGATCAAGCTGCTTTCGATGGTATCAATCGTGTTTGCGGCGCTGGTTGTAAATTATCACATATTCTAAGTGAAGAGACAGCTGGAAAGAAAAACAGAAAATGAAAATCCGCCGGCCGAAAAAGCTGGCGGATTTTTTGCACGATAAATCCGGAAAGCGGACACCATACTTGCATGAGTGGCCATTTGACGGCAACGGACAGCGAACGATGGTGCCGTGAGCTGCCCGTGCTGTCTTATAGGAATGAATTAATTTTTGGACGGTACGATCTCAAGCCAGTATCCGTCAGGATCCGAGATAAAATAGATTCCCATTTTCGGATTTTCAAAGCAGATGCATCCCATTTCTTTATGTTTGGCATATGCTGCATCAAAGTCATCCACTTCGAATGCAAGATGGATCTCATTGTCGCCGAGATTGTAGGGACGGTCCATATCCCGGAGCCAGGTGAGCTCAAGGAGATGCGGGGTGACACCGTCTCCCAGATATACAAGCTTGAAGCTGCCGTCGTCGGCATCCTTTGTGCGCGTTACGGCAAGATCAAGCGCTTCTTTGTAAAATTTCAGTGATTTGTCGAGGTCATAGACATTCAAGTTGTTGTGGGCAAAAGTAAATTTCATATAGTGGTCTCCCTGTTAATTAAAATTTGAATCTGCCGGATAGCAAAATCATATTTTTATAGTATCAAAATAGGGGAATTTTTTCAATGCGTATGATACTGACGACAAATGGAAATAAAACAGTCGTTGTTATTTTTTAGAGGTAAGGAGAATTACTAAAGTGAACCAAATAAAGAAAAAAACAATATATACCTTTAATGCGGCAGGTTTTCTTTTATATCCAGTCGCAAAAGCGTATTTTTCACTGGATGATAAAGATGTTTATAAGATGATTGAAGATGGTTTTTCGATCCTACAAAAACAGCTATCTCTAAAAGGCATTTCATATAATGAGTTAAAAGGTGCCTTAATTCCTAATCAAGATAAAAAAAGGGCAGAGATGTGTTTGGTTATTGACACAATGCAAATTGATAATTCAGATTATGGAAGATATGTATTTAAAAAATTGATTCCGCTATTGGATAAGAAGAGTACATATAGTATCTTGTGTGGCGATTATATTGACAGGTT
>CASEWU010000051.1 GCA_949291725.1 uncultured Bacillota bacterium | reverse complement strand
GGCTTCTTCCTCGTCTATTCTGTCCGTTTCCAAAAGCCAATCAATATAATTTTTATCCGTACACTCGCCGTACCGACGCACAGCATCCCCCCGGATACGGTTTATAATTTTCAGACAAAAATATCCGATATCCTTGAAAAAGCCGATATGCCGCACATATTCGGTATCTTCTTCGAACATATCCGGATAGGTAAGCGCATCGCCTCCGAATTTTTCCAGCGACGAAACCAGTCCGGGCCGTACCGCAAAGCGTTCCGCCGCATCATCGGAAACGGCGCACGCATCCGCCACAAGCATAAGCCGCGGTCCCACAAAACTCATTCTTCCGGCAAACACGGAAACCAGACAAGGATAATATTTCATGCCGCAAGCCCTGAGCACCTTACCCATCTTTGTAATGCGCTCTTCCAACGGCAGCAATTTTCCCGATTCGTCATGGACGATCCTTTCGGTCGAAAAAGTCGTTACGCGGATAATCTTTTCCTTTTTACCTGCATAATATTCTGTCGTAAACAAAGTCCGGTATGCGTTCTGCGTTTTGTTATAAATTGCGTCCGCCAAAAGAAAAACAAGAAAAAACGGAAAAAATATCGCAAGAAATACAGCCGAAAACAAAATATCAAGAACCCGTTTGAAAATCCAGCGATAATTGAGCGCCATGATCAGCACCAATACCACAATGTCAAACAGAATAAAAACAGCCATTCCCCAAGGCGTACTCAAAATATCCGCCCCGGACGCCAGAATTGCATTCATATGTTCACCTGCCACCAATTCTGATCCCATTATAGCATACACCCCGCCTTTTTGCAACCGTATTTTAAATTTCTTCTTCGGCGCTTTGCACGCCCGCCACGACGGAATCCAATACGCCGAGGACCTCGTCCTTTCCTCGTTTGGTCTCATTGGAAACGGCAATCACATTCCCCTCTCCCGTCCGAAAGGCCGCAGCCACCCGCCGAACCGCATCTTTTACGCGTGTCTTTGCGAGTTTGTCCGCTTTTGTGGCGATCACCGTAAAAGGCAAACGAACCGTATATAAAAATTGAATCATCAACAGATCGTCCGCCGTAGGATCATGCCGAATATCCGCCAACGCAAACACATGCGAGATCGTATCCTGCGCAAAAAAGTCATCCAAAAGCTGCGCCCACTTCTCTTTTTCCGCCTTTGAGACGCGCGCAAAGCCATACCCGGGAAGGTCCGCCAGAATAAACTCGCCGAAATCAAAATAATTCACGAGCCGCGTGCGCCCCGGCTCCGCCGAGGTGCGCGCCAGCTTATTGCGATTGGCAAGCATATTGATAAACGAACTCTTCCCTACATTGGATTTCCCGCACACGGCAACCATAGGCTTATCCGGTCTGACAAACCCTTTCCGATCCGCCGCCGACGTGATGAACTTTGCATCCCTGATAATCATTCCGACCTCACAATCCCACTATCGCATTGCGGAACACCGTTCCCACTTCCGACGCAGGTATAAAATTCAGCTGTTCACGCACGTTCTTGGGGATCTCCTGTTCGTCCCTTTCATTCTCTTTCGGGATAATAATATTTTTAATCCCGACCCGATGCGCCGCCAAAGCCTTCTCCTTTAACCCGCCGATCGGCAGCACCTTTCCGCGCAATGTAATTTCACCCGTCATTGCAATATCTTTGCGCACAGGTTTGTGTGTAAACGCAGACAGGATCGCCGTCGCCATCGTAATGCCCGCGCTCGGTCCGTCTTTCGGCGTAGCACCTTCTGGCACGTGAATATGAATGTCCGTCTCCGCAAATACTTCCGGCTCAATTCCGTATTCGTCCGCGTGTGCCCGTATATAACTGATCGCCGCACGTGCAGATTCTTTCATAACGTCGCCCAATTTTCCCGTCAGAAGTATTTCGCCTTTCCCGGGCATCGCAGAAACTTCGATCGTGAGCGTCGTACCGCCGACCGCCGTCCAGGCAAGCCCGGTCGCCGCGCCCACCTCGTTTCCGTCCAGCTGCGCATGTTCATCGTTGTAACGCCGTACCCCCAACAGACTTTCTAAATTGTTTTCATCCACCGTCTGCTTTTCCATTGACGGGTTTTCCGCATAACGTACGGCTATTTTTCTGCAAATCGAGCCGATTTGCCGTTCCAGGTTCCGCACGCCCGCTTCCATGGTATATCCTTCGATCACCGCCGTGATCGCACCGTCCGTAATTTCCAGCAGATCTTCTTTGAGTCCGTTCTCCTTGATTTTCTTCGGGATCAGATACCGCCGTGCGATCTCACGTTTTTCATCCAGAGTGTATCCGTTCAGTTCGATCAGCTCCATTCTGTCCAAAAGAGGCGCCGGTATCGTATCCACCGTGTTCGCCGTCGTAATAAACAAGACTTTGGAAAGATCGTACGGAACTTCGAGAAAACGATCGCGGAATGCCGTGTTCTGCTCGGGATCCAATACTTCCAGCAACGCGCTGGCAGGATCTCCGCGCATATCCGACGAAACTTTGTCGATCTCGTCCAAAAGCATTACGGGATTGATACTCCCCGCCTGCTTCATGGCATAAATGATGCGCCCCGGTATCGCCCCCACGTACGTGCGGCGATGTCCGCGGATCTCCGCTTCGTCCTTGACTCCGCCCAGGCTCATGCGCACAAACTTTCTGCCCAATGCCCGCGCCACCGATTTTGCGATCGACGTCTTACCTACGCCCGGAGGCCCCACAAAACAAAGAATGGGTGCATTCATACTCTTCGTCAGCTGCAGTACCGCCAAATATTCCGTGATACGCGTTTTTACCTTCTCCAGACCGTAGTGATCTTCGTCCAGGATCTTTTTTGCCTCCGCAAGATTTTCCGTATCCTTGGTTTGCTCCGTCCAGGGCAGATCGATCAGCCAATCCAGATAGTTGCGAATGACGGTATATTCCGGCGACGAAGGAGGCATTTTGTCCGTACGCGCGATCTCTTTAAGAGCCTTCTCTTCGATCTCCGCCGGCATATGCTTTTCTTTGATCTGACGGGTCAGCGTTTCTCTCTCGTCCTCATCATCGCCCAGCTCCGTATGAATCGCTTTGAGCTGCTCGCGTAAAAAATATTCTTTCTGGTTTTTATCGATATTCTGGCGCACCGTCGCACTGATCTTTTTTTCCAGCTTCGCGATCTCCAGTTCATCGTTCAGGCAACGCTCAAAAATTTTTAACCGTTCCACCGTCTTCGTCGTTTCCAGGATCTTTTGCTTCACGTCTTCCTTGATATGCAAAAACGAAAGCGCATTTCCGATATAAGCATCCGGATCGGTTATATTTTCCAAAACGGCCGCGCCTTCTTTGGGGAAACGCATGTCGCTCATCTGGATATCGCGCATGACGTCCTGCGCCGTGCGGAAATACGCCTCTTCCAACACGGTATCCCCGTGCACCGATTTCAGCTCCGAAACGTTTGCAAAGAAGCATCCGTTCTCTTCGTAGATCTCTTCCGCTTTCGCGCGGTATAACCCTTCCACATTGATCCTGAGATTGCTGGAAGGAAGTTTGCCGATCTGCTTGATCTTTACGACCGTACCTACTTTGCAAATATCTTCCGGCACGATCTCATCTTTTTCCGCATCCTTTTGCATGCTCACAAACAAGGTCATATCCCGTTCGGACGCACGCGATATTGCAGTGAGAGAAATCAGTCTCCCTGCATCAAACACATTGCTCGTCTGCGGGAAAATTACCTTTCCCCGCAAAGCTACCAATGGCAAATTCACTATCTTTTTGGTCTTTGGCATAGGTATTCCTCCTGATACAGCCCTTCTTCCGTTGCCCGTCGTTCCCTTTTAGTATACCACAAAGCCGAACCTTTTACAAGCCTATTTTGTGTATCTTTGGTGATGACAGTAAAAAGTCCTTATGAATTTCTTTCATTTTTTTATAATTGCGCAGCTCTCGCAGCCAGCCCCATCATTTTTGCCGTTTTTCTTTTATTTTGCCGCATTCGGGCCTTTTCCGACTTTTGCAGCTATAGCATACCGCAGAGCAATTTTTGCTCTGCGGTATACTATAGCAAATTTCCCGACTTTTATTTATTTCGTTTTCTCAGCAAAACGACAGCCGCCGCAACGGCCGCAACACCGACGGCCGCAGCCGCCGCAACGCCCCATACCCAGCCGGGTACGCCGCCGCTTTCCTGTCCGCCGTCAGTATCGGGGACGGATCCCGCATCTTCGTCCGTCGGCAGCTCTTCATAAACGGCCTCAAACGTCATATCTTCACGGATGATGATCTTGTCTCCTGCCGCATACAATGCTTCTCTGCCTTTCCATCCCACAAATTTCCAGCCTTCTTTTTCCGCCGCGGACGGTAAAACAACTTCTTCTCCCGCGATCCCTTCATACGTCTGCGAAAGAGCATCGAAACGAATGACATACACTTTTTCGTAAACGGCTTCCGCCATCATATCACCCCACAGCACGACTTTATCTCCTGCCGCCAACAAGGCATCCCCGCACTGCCAGCCCATAAAGCGGTATCCGTCTTTGCCCTGCGCCTGCGGCAATTCAGCTTCCGCGCCCGGTTTCAAATATTGCGTTTCTTCCGTTTGTGCGTCGCGAATGGTCAAACCGTAAAACTTTTCCTGTCCGACCATGACCGCCGCATCGCTTTCGTCGTAAACGCAATCAAACAGATCATCTCCGACATATACATACATTTCCTCGCAGACTCCCGATGCGTTCATTCCCTCCGGAAAGCGTAACAGCGGGGCAGTTACATCCCAATCCGCGGAAACATAAAAGGTCAGCGCAAACAAACTCTCATTTGACGGCAACGCCGTAAACACGGGGGCTTTCCCCGCCGTAAATGCCGCACTTCCGCTCCAGTCCCATGTTCCGCCCGAAAAAACGGCATTGCTTTGCGCCGACAGATACACTGTTCCGCCTCGGTCGGCACGGCTTCCCTCCGCCTTTATCACCGCGTCCGTACCGCCAAACGTTGCATATCCGTTCACGTATACACAGCTCCCCTGCTCCGCTGCATTCTCCGAAAAGCAAACCTGCAAAAACGTCGCTCGCCTGCCCGAATTCGACGACGCAACATATACGCCGCCTCCGTAAGACTTGGCGGAATTTTTTGTGATCTGCGTCGTTTGTGCTCCGTTCCCCGTCAAACTTGTCAATCCGTCCAGCCAAAGAGCACCGCCCGCATTCGCCGTATTGCTCTCCATCAGGCATCCGTAAACATTCAGAATTCCGCCGCTGCGGTTGCATACCGCTCCGCCGTTGGTACCCGCCGCGTTCTCATTAAATACGACATCCGTCGCACTCAGACGGCACGACATGACGATCGCTCCGCCGCTCTCCGTCGCCGTATTCTTATAAAATTCGGCATTCGTCAGCGCAACATTTGCCGAAGCCACTTCACACGCCAATGCGCCGCCGTTTTTTGCACGGTTATTCTGAAACACTGCCCCGTCCGCACGGAAGGTCCCGCCGTTGATACGCACAGCTCCGCCGCTCCCCGTGCTTACTCCGTTCTGTAAAACGACGCCCGCTCCCAGCTCCAATGTCCCCTGGCTGATGATCATGGAATCCGCCTGCGAAATATCCATCCCGTCCAGCGTCAGAGTGTGCTCGTTCTCTCCGCAGATCGTCAAAGCCGCCCCGCTGTTGACGCGGAACATCGCCTGTTCCAGATTCCTGCGCACGGTTACACTTTTTCCCTGCGGTTTCAGCGTTACGCTGCCCGTTACCGTGATGCCTGTTTCATAGACATCTTCCAGCAGGTAAACCGTCCCGCCGTCCGGCGCCGAGGCAAACGCTTCCGCTAAAGAAGCAAACGTCTGTCCGTTCACACTCGCCACCGTGCCTTTTGCCGAAGCAGACATTGCCTCGCTTTCCGAAGTACAGCCGAGCGCCCGATCGTATGCGCGCACTTTATACAAGGGTGTAACATCGGCAGGTGCTGCGGTATCCGTATAATTTCTCCCGTAAGTAAAACCTATGACCTTAAACGCACCCGTCCCGTCGCTGCGAAGAACCTCATACCCGAGATGCCGAAAATCTTTGACGTCCGGCAACAGAAGCGCATACCCTGTGTCCGTTTTGCTCACATTGAGGATCTGCGTACCGTCCTTTTCTTCGTACAGTTTCAGCTCATCTCCGTATTTTGTATAATAATTATAAAACTGCGCGTCTACATACCAGAGTTTGAGCTCATTTTCCGTAATCCTGCCCGACCCCTTTGCCTCTTCCATTGCCGACCGAAAAGCCGCCGATGCATTGTCGTAACCCGTGAATGCCGTTTTCCAGGCAAAACCGATCCGTTCAAAATAATAACTCAGATCGATCCCCGCCGCCAAAGAACTGAAATACACGTGCAGCTCTGCACCCGACAATCCTTTTCGGTCTTCGTAACGGAAACAATTATCGAACCTTCCCCAATATCCCGGGAAACGGCTTTCAATGCACCACCACGGCAGAGCATCCGAAGCCTTGTCCGCATAGGCTTTACCCTCGTTATCGTCCGGAGCCGTCGCTTTCAGATATTCCGTAAAATTGCCGCGGGCGGCTTCTTTGTCCAGCGCGGTTTTATTGAACTGCGACCACATATTATTCGTAAATTCCGAACGCGTACGTTCGGATATATCCATCATGTGCCCCAGTTCATGCGACATTCCCCAGCCGAATCCGCTGCCGAAACAGGAGATTTGCTCCCATGAACCTTTCTGGATCCCCACATGTTCGGTAAACGCATAAGCCGCCGCCCAAGGCTGCATCACGCGGACATTCACATTCAGATACTCTGCGCGCGCGTCATAATGCTCCGATTCGGGGTCATAGGATACCCCGTCAAACTCATATAAAGCCCGCAGATATTCATCCCAATCTTTGAGGGCCTGTTCCGGGTCTGCACCTTCGTCGATATAGCAGGATTTCGCACGGCTCGCCGTTACCGTAAGGATCACACGATCGCTCTGCAATTCGGTTACGTCGTTGTAGTACGTATCCTCTGCCGAATACCGTTCCAAATATTCCGTCAGGGCGTTCCTGTATTCTTCCGTATCGTCCCCCGCACGGTAAACGGGGATCGTATACCCGCCGTCCATGTAGATCTTAACGTTTTCGCTCTGCTGATCTCCCGTATACGGATTGCAAAGATAAACAGGGCCGCCCGGATTCGTCTTGACGCTCCAGGAAGAATCGTAAAGATTCGGAACAGAGATCAGATTCAGCCCGCGGTTCAGGCTGTACTCCGAACTTTTCCACTTATTCCAATAGCCGATATGCTGTGTAAAGACGAGCGTCGGCAAAGGGTCCTTGTCTTCGGCTTCCACAAATACCGCCAGCGTTTCGCCAGGTACGGCACACACTCCCGTGATCTGCCTGTTCGTCCCCTGCCATACCATCTTTAAAGTATTGCGGGCATACGCAGATATATTTCCGTGTCTTGCGATCGTTGCGTTTCCGTTTTCATCCGGTTTTGTCGTAAATTCCCTCGCCGAGTCTGCAATGACCGTCCCATCCAAAATTCCTTCCGCGCGCGAAACAAGGTATTGCAGTTCCCCGCGCAGCGCATATGCCTGCGTTTGTTTGACGGCGTCGATCACCTGTTCTGCCTGCTCGTTCGTGTATGCTTTATCGATCGACGTACATGTATAATCGGCAAACATCCCGCTCAATCGGGAAACGCATTCCTCTTCCGGTTTAAAGAAAATAAACTCCGACGCACTGCATCTTTGCTCCAAAGCCGCATTCACATTTGTATATTCGAAACGAAAATACAGGAAATCGTATGCCTTATCGAACCGATAAACCAAAACATTGGTATTTAATTCCACCGTACCGGAGCCGATTTTCTCAAATTCCGTGCCGTTATCCGATATATAAAACGTTGCAGTCAGCGGAAATCCTTTGCCCGTATCATCCCTGCGCGTGGCAAAAACCAGCCGATCGACGTTTACCGTTTCCGTAAATCCGATCGTTACCGTATTCGTAAAGTTTGCACTGTTGATCCTGTTCGTTTCCCAAAAAGTGTCGAAATTGCGGTCAAATGCCCGCGCCAGCACATTCGGTCCCCAGTTGGAGCCGTTGCATTCGTAACTTTTTACCTTTTCCGGCGCCACCGCATAACTGTCCAGATAACCTTGCGTCAGATATTCGTGCGAACGCGTGATCTTATCCACCTGAAAAGAATTGCCGTCCGCCCACGCAAAAGTCAGACCGAAAATGCCCGCGCTCCAGCTCAAAGTCAACAATATTGTAAAGAATATCAGTGTACGTAATCTTTTTTTGCTTACCATTCACTTCTCCTTGCCGTGTTCTATACTTACATTCTGTGCAACAAAATTATTTCAAGCCGATTTATTGTACTATTTTTTCCTTTGTTTGTAAATAATTTTATCCTAGCTCTTTCCCCTCAATTTCGGCTCGGTATTTCCGCCTTATATGCCTTCAGCCTCACTTTGCTGTCTGATATATGATCTGCCGAATGTCCATATATCTTTGCTCGCTGAAAAAGGAAAAACGGGGCAAAATTGCCCCGTCCGATTTATTCCCGCAAAAAGCGGAATCCCTTTTCCCGAATGTTTCTTCCGATTTATGGCGGTATGTTTTTATTCAGGCGGAAGATACTCTCCGAATGGCATGTTCCATTCCAACAGGTTCTTCCGCCATAAAAAATTCGGGCAAAAATTATTCATCCCAATGGATTGCAGAAACCGGACATCCGTCGATCGCGTTTTGCACTTCGTCCTGATTATCCGCATCTGCTTCCCTGTACGCTTCCGCCTTGTCCTGCTCGTTCATGCGAAAAACCGCATCGCACGTTTCACAGCATAAACCGCAACCGATACACGTTTCCTGATCAACAACCGCTTTCATAAAATGACCTCCCTGTTTATTTTTGCGTTTGCGCCTCTTTAAAAGACAACGACCAATAACATTTTAAACGCTTCTTCCCCATAGACTGCATGCGGATGTCCGGCAGGCATCACGATCGATTCCCCTTCTCTGAGGATATAACTTTTGCCGTCGATCGTAATTTTTCCCGTACCGTCCAGACATGTTACCATGGCGTCTCCGCCCGAAGCATGCGTACTGATCTCCTCGCCCTTGGCAAAGGAAAACAAAGTTATGCTTAAGGCGCCGTTCTGCGCAAGCGTTTTGCTGACGATCTGACCTTCCTGATAAGATATCTGATCTTTTAAGTTAAATATTTCCGACTGATTGATATTTTTAATTTTAACGCTCATTTTTTTACCTGCCCTTCCATAGTCTTATTCTTTTTGCGATTTCTATTCAATCCAGGATCTTGCCGTCCACAGAAATCGTAACGACCTGCCAGGGAATAAACTTTCCGCTGTTTTGCAAGGCGGTCTTTGCGGCCATTTCCAGGCCGCCGCAGCAAGGAACTTCCATCCGTACGATCGTAAGACTTTGAATATCATTCTCCTTAAGGATCTGCGTCAGTTTTTCACTGTAATCCACATGATCCAGCTTCGGGCAGCCGACGATCGTAACTTTTCCGCGCATGAAATCTCGATGCATATTTGCATAAGCGTATGCAGTACAATCTGCCGCGACGAGCAATTTTGCACCTTTAAAGTAAGGGGCGTTGACAGGTACCAGTTTGATCTGGCAAGGCCATTGCCGAAGCTCCGATTGCATGGCAACGCTTTCCGTTTGCGTATGGCAAGGCTGCTCACGATTAAATTCCCGCATACGGCTCCCGGGACAGTCCGCATGCACCTGCCCCCGTTTCTTCTGATGTTCGGCTACCGCCGCCGCATCGTACGCAGCCGCTTCGCGTTCCACAAAGCTGATCGCGTTGGTCGGACACGCCGGCAGGCAATCGCCGAGCCCGTCGCAATAATCATCCCGCAACAATTTCGCTTTGCCGTTTACCATTCCGATCGCCCCTTCATGGCACGCCGACGCACATGCTCCGCATCCGTTGCACTTTTCCTCATCGATCTGTATGATTTTTCGTATCATTTCCGTAATCCTCCTTGACTTCTTGCCTACAGTATAGTACAATCACTTTAAAAAGTACGTTGTTTAAACCACGAAAAAGGTATGTTTTTATGTTTCCTGTTCAGCATGTCATGTTTCGGAATATCACCGAGGAAGAATACCAGGATATGGCGTCCTGCAAATGCATTCGGACGGCAGAGTATGAAAAAGGCAGTATTCTGTTTCATGCGGGAGACCGCACCGAAGAATTCGGCATCGTAATTTACGGCGAAGTGCATATTGAGAATATCGATTTGTGGGGAAACCGTTTCATTCTGCACAGTCTTTCCGCCAACGACGCATTTGCCGAAACGTATGCTTTCTGCAATGTTCCCATGCTGGCAGACGTAACGGCCGCGAAGTCCTGTAAAATATTATTTCTGAATATCGGCGTACTGCTGTCGCCCGAATACCATACAAAAAGCTGGTATTTCAAACTGATCAGCAATCTTCTTTTGCTGTCCACGCAGAAGAACCTGGCGTGGTCGAACAGGATTTTTTGTATAACGGCAAAAAGTATCCGCGCCAAAGTCATGACTTTTTTGTCAGCCGAAGCGAGAAAACGCGAAAGCAATGAATTTTCCGTGCCGTTTGACCGCCAACAGATGGCCGATTATCTGAATGTTGAACGCAGTGCTCTGTCCAAAGAATTGGCAAAGATGCAAAAAGAAGGGATACTGGAATTTCATAAAAACCGCTTTCGACTGCATAAAATGGAACATTTCTGCTGAAAAAGGCAGTGTTATAAAATGGCAGCGGTAACGGTAATATTTTAAAAATATTCCAAATAAAAATATTGCCGAAGGAGACTATAATTGACGCCCGACACCAAATTTTGAAACTTAATTTATTGACTGACATAATTCGTCAGTCAAAGGCTGCTATTATTAAATTATTTTAACAAAATCAATCTTAATATATTTCAAATCATTTGCATTGCATGAATGATTGTGATATAATTTGTATCGGTAAATCGAATAAAATAACATTTGAGTATGTACAGAGGCGGTAAGAAAAACCGAGTCGAATACAGCCGGCTGTATTTTTTGCTTCGCAAAAAATAATCTCATTATTAGCCTAAAAAACAAATTGAAAAAAAATTATCAGGAGGGTATATATGATGTTATTTCATCACACAAATGCGCCTTCAGCCACAGGAAAGAAGAACCATTCTTTGAATGCGGCATTGCGGCGCGCATTCACGATTACAGAACTTGTGATCGTGATAGCAGTTATTGCGATTCTGGCGGCGGTACTTATCCCTACGTTTACCAGTTTAGTCAACCGTGCCAACGAATCGGCAGACATCCAGACGGTTAAGAATCTGAATACGATCCTCTCTTCGAATGAAGCGATGGGCGACCGTGCGGACACGATTGACGAAGCTTTGCAACAGGCACTCGACGGAGGTTATAAGGTAGAAAACCTCACCCCTACCGGCGACGGATACGATATCGTGTGGGACGCAACAAACAATCGTTTTGCGCTTGTTGACGGTGAAAACAAAAAGGTTTACGGCGACGCACTGACGCCTGAAACCATCAGCGGCCAGGAATACTGGAAGATTACGGATGATATGAGCAAAACTGATTCAAACTTCTCGTGGTATTTAACCGAAGACGCGCTTAACTCCGATGACGGAACGACCGAAACAGTGGAAATCACTTCATCGACGAATCTGAATCTTAGCGCATACACCGATTTAAAGGACGTTACAATTTCCGATACAGCAACGGGCACAATCAACCTTACGACCAACAGCGAAGATGTTAATATTAGCCTTGGTGCAACGACTGCAAGCACGGCAACTGTCAATCTGTACGGTACCGCAGGAACGATAGGCATACAAAATCAAAACGGTACAATGACAGGCGGTCAATATGGCATGAATTCGCTACATATATATGGTACGGTAGATAAAATTTTCATTAATACCGGCAAAATTATTGCAATGCCTGGCTGCTCAATCGGAACTATTATAGCAACAAACCCTATTAGTAATAATTCACTTTCGATAGTTTTGGAAACAGGTTGTTCCGTTAACAATATTGGAACTACAAATTTTGAAAATTTACCTTATGGGGTAAAGAAACCTTTACAAGATGCAATCACTGGAGATACTTCTTCTACGACTATCATTGTTGATAGGCTTTTATTAACAAATATTTATACTCAAGGCATAGGCACAGCTGACGATCCATATATTATTACTAAAAGCTCTCAGATTTCTTCAATTACAAATATGAATTTTGGCTATGATTATTATCTAAATGGAAATACAGCATACTTTAAATTGGGAGCAGATATAGAACTTACCGCACGCTATGCAACTGTAATTCCTTCAATGAATCTTGATCTTGCAGGACATACAATCACTGTTAAGGTTAAGGATACTGAAACTGTTGCCAGTGCATTCCTTGTACAGTCAGGAAACAAACTTACCATCGAAGATTCTGTCGGCACAGGCAGTATTATCATGCCTACTTCTTATGAAGAGGATGGAACGGTCGGTTACATCTTTGACGTAATCGGAACCAGTTCTTTAACTATCAACAGCGGTAATTTTGTAGCTGGCATGACTGTTGCACAAGGCGAAGCAGATAGTTCTATTGTTGTAAACGGCGGGACATTCTCTACTTTGGTTCCGTACACCAATAATATTTATTATGTTTTGAACAAAATTGACGGTTCTGCGGCTCAGATCGTAGTCAACGGCGGCAGATTCAAAAACTTTGACCCTGCCAACGCGAAAACAGATCCCACGGAAACATCGACACCAGTCAGTTACCTGGGAAGCGGCTGCACTTCTACCCAAGACGATTCCATAGCGGGCGAAACCTGGTGGGTCGTTACAAAATAAATCAATGTTCTGATTTAATCAAATCGGGCGCACCGAAAAGGTGCGCCCGATTTTTTTGCTGTCGATCTTATTTTTATCCTGAACCAGATTCTGCCCTTTTGCACAAAATTTTTTTTCCTGCCCAATATCCGAAACAAAAAACGGCAAAAATAAGCAACATGATCGACTGCAAACCTGAATTAAAAATTTTTATCGAAAATAAGCCGAAAATATTCTTCCGTTTCCTCCAATCCCGTATACAACGCCAGATATATTTTGAGGTTCGGTTCTGTTCCCGACGGTCGGATCACAATATTCTCGTTATTGCCCAAATCGTAAAGCAGTACATCCGATTTCGGCAATCCCGTCTTCGCGTTGTCCAGATAATCAATGCAGTCTTTCACTTTTTTCCCGCATATCTCAATCGGCTTTTCTTTCCGAAAACGCGACATGATTTTCCCTATTTTTTCTTTTCCGTCCGCCCCGTCAAATGCAAACGACAGCAATGTATTTGTCAGCCTGCCGTATTTTTCATAGATCGCTTCCAAGGCATCTTTCAAATTGATTCCTTTTGCCTTGTACTCCGCAGTCATTTTACAGATCGCCAGCGCCGCAGTCAGTGCATCCTTATCCCGAACCTGCGTTCCGAGCAGATATCCGTAACTTTCTTCAAATCCAAGCAGAAATCTGCTCTCTTCTCCTCTCTCTTCCAATCGCCCGATCTGCTCGCCGATATACTTGAAACCCGTCAGAACATTGATCACGCCTGCTCCGTAATCATGTGCTATTTTTTCGGCAAGGCTCGTCGTTACGATCGTCTTGATAATGAGAAGCCGAGAAGTGTCTTCCAGCTTTTTTCTCCTCTCTTCAAGAAGATATTGTGTCAACAAAAGTCCCGCCTCATTGCCCGTAAACGTTACATATGTTCCGCCGCTGCAAACGGCGATCCCCACACGGTCCGCGTCCGGGTCTGTGGCGATCAGAATATCGCAACCCTCTTCTTTCGCCTTGCTCAGCCCGAGCGCAAGCGCTTCTCTCTTTTCCGGATTCGGATACGGACAGGTCGTAAAATTTTCATCCGGTATACATTGCGGTTGCGTCAGAACCACTTGCGCGCCCGCACTTTTCAACAGTTTTGGCACAAGTCTGTAACCAGTTCCGTTCAGCGCCGTGTACGCTATTTTCAGATGGCTTAGGTCCACCGCTCCCACAATACGGCGTATTCCGCTTAAATATTTCTCTTCCGCTTCTTCTGCCGCATAGACGATCTTCCCTTCTTTTACATATTCCGAAAAATCTTTCCAAGCCCCTTTGAAATAGCTTTCCCGACCGATAAATCCCGCAACTTCCTTTGCCGTTTCGTCCGTGATCTGACAACCTGACGCATTATAAACTTTATAACCGTTGTAAGCCGCAGGATTGTGGCTTGCCGTGATCATCACGCCCATATCGCATTTTTCTTCCCTCGTCAGAAAAGAAAGAAACGGCGTAGGCATCAGCTCCCGCACGATCACAACTTCCATGCCGCCAGCCGCTAAAATACAAGCCGCCGTCTGCGCAAATACTTGCGATTTTCTGCGGCTGTCATAACTGATCGCCGCCTTTTTCATGCCATGCGCCCGCATATACGCCGCCAGCCCCTTGCTCGCACGCGCCACCGTATACACATTCATGCAATTTGTGCCAAGCCCTACAATGCCGCGCAAACCGCCTGTCCCGAACTGAAGTTCGCTGCCGAAACGCTCCTTCTTTTCCTCTTCCGTAAGAGCTTTCAACGCAGAAAGTTCCTCTTCATCCGTTATATTTTTCAACCACTCTTGTATAATATCCTTTATTTTTACCTCTTTCATCCTTTTCTCTCTGCCAACAAATAATGCTTCCCGAAAGGCCGCTTTCCTCTTCAAACAAAACCGTTCGAGCCCTCTATATATCTTCGCTCAAAAATATATACAGACGATCTATCAATGACCTAGTATGTAATCCAAAATTTCATCCGTTGTGGAAAAAGCCATACCGAAAACCGTATCGGCACAACCGTAATACAATGCGAGCCTTCCCGTTGCGGAATCGGACAGCGCCGCACAAGGAAAAACCACATTCGGAACAAATCCCACGCATTCATATTCTTTTTCCGGAGTCAGCAGATAATTCTTTGAACGATGCAATACCCTGGACGGGTCATCTAAATCCAGCAAAGCCCCTCCCATCGAATAAACATACCCGGAGCAAGTCTGCGTTACGCCATGATACAACAGCAGCCATCCCTCGCTTGTTTCAATGGGAACAGCACCTGCCCCGATCTTCAAGCGTTCCCATGAACTTTGCGGTTTCATTACAAGCCGATGTTTCCCCCAATATTCCAAATCCTTGCTGTACGAAAGATAAATATCCCCGTAAGGCGTGTGCCCCTGATCGGAAGGACGCGTGAGCAAAACATATTCACCGTTTATTTTTCGCGGAAACATTACGCCGTTACGGCTATATGGCAACACAGGATGCCCTTTAAACACAAACTTTTTGAAATCTTTTGTTTCGGCAAGCCCGATCGTCGGCTGTCCGCCAAGCCCGTCGCACCAAAGAATATAATACGTATCTCCAATTTTTACCGCGCGTGGATCGTACCCGTATTCCATTTCATACGGTGCGCCGTTTTCATATTCCATTCGGATCGGCTGCTCACGGATATCGAACGAATATCCGTCTTTGCTGAATCCGACAAATAAAAGAGGCCAACCGTTGAGCGTATCACCGCGAAACACACCGGCAAATCCGGCACCGAACGGAACGACCGCACTGTTATAGATCCGCGCTACGCCCTTGATCGGATTGCGGGCAACGATCGGATTCCTGACACTGCGCCAAAACGGCAGTCCGTTTTCTTCAGTCCTCTCCTCAAAGGGAATATTTGAAAGTGCTTCCCCAAGCAAACTATATTTCATTTCTCCTGACCTCTGTTTAATTTATGCGCGATTCAAAAAATTTACGGGTACATATCCCGACGTATAATGCCCCTCTGCTGTAATTTCAATGACGATTCGGACTTTCGGCGGCAAAGCACCCTTCGCCCGCACCTTGATTTCGATTTCTTCTGTTTCGTATTTCTGCGTCAGCTGCGACCAATGCGGCAGAAATACACCGAATTCTGTTTTGTCTGTTTCCAAACAGGAGGGTGCAAGAATTTTTATATTCAAATCATACGGCTGATTTCCATATGCCTTGACATTGTTATATAACTTTAACCCTATGCTCGACTCACCCCCCGCACACAGCACGGGTTCGCCGCGATATATAACTTCCGCCGTGAAAAAAGCGAACTGCATTGAAAAGGAATACGGTTTCAGCGCGGAAAATGCTTCACGAAATCCCGAAGAACGCAGCGCTTGCCCGTCCTCAACGCCGATCACGGTTTTTCCGCTGCCGATAAACGTCTGCGCATTGTTTTCAGCCAGTACTGCAGGCGCCAAACGCGCAACCCGCTCCGAAAGCTGCTTGCAGGAAGTGATCGGATTCCAGGAAATACCCATATTGATGCAAGCCGTTACGATCGCGTCGCCTACCTGCCTTCGCCAATCCTTGGGGATCCCTTTCACTCCGCCCAAAATACCCAGAACGGAGCCGATCGTCGCACCTGTGCAATCCGTGTCATCCCCGCAATTGACGGCGGCAAGCATGGATTTTTTAAAGTCGCCTTCTCCGTACAGCAAACCCAAAATTACGAATCCTACATTGGACGGAGCTTGAAACCATCCGTCGCCGATATCCGCATTCAAGGCAATGACTGCGTCGCGCGCTTCCCGCAAAGGCGTACCGTCTTCGAAACACTGTTCGGCAAAACGCACCGTTTTCGCCACGCGGCTATCCTCGGGAATGCGGAGCAGGGCGAGTGAAATAAGCTCTCGCACATCGTTTATCACGAACGCCAAACTTTCCATTGCCGCCACAAACGCCGCCGCCACCGTGCCTTCCCCTGTACCGTGATCTACTTTCGCGTCTTCGATTGCATATTTTGCAGCAATATCGGGCGCCGCAGGCGCAAGCGTCGCCCATATCTCCGTTCGGATCCATGCCCCGTTGCTATGTTTCCATACATTCGCGTATTCACCCGCAACCGCCGGAGGAAGACCGCGGCGCATATTGTTTTTCGCTATTCCGTATTCCGCCCAATACGGCGTAATGAAAGCAAGCCAATATTCCCCGAGCGTATATGCGTTTATATTCTTCGGACCGGAAAATTCCATAGCCTGCAGCCAAACAAGCTGTAAATCAAGGTCATCGTTCGGCAATGCCTGCTGCTTACCTGTCTGAAATTCCGCAACAGTCAAATATTCATGCGTACCCTCATACGGCGCCCCGAGCGTGCCGCCGATATTTTTGCCTATCCAACAGGCGTGTACTTTGTCAAAATATTCCCGAAAATCCAGTTTTATCATACCGCACACTCTCTCACTAAATAATTAATCAATTCGGCAAAATTGCAGGTAGCAAGCCCTATATAAGTATCGGCGCATCCATAATAAATGTACAAGGTTCCATCCTTTACGACAGCGCCCGTGGGAAACACGCATCCTTCATAGATACCGCAAAGCTCAAATTCCTGATCCGGTTCCATCAGAAAATCTTTCGTGCGGGCAATCACTTTTTCCGGCTTTTCCAAATCGAGCAACACTGCCCCCACACGGTACACACCCTTCGCATCTACACCGTGGTAAAGCATAAACCAGCCCTTTTCCGTACGGATCGGCGGCGTTCCCGCACCGATCCGCTGCTGTTCCCACCATTGTTCGCCCGTCAGCAACAGCTGCGGTTTGCCAAACTCAAGCAAATCATCCCCGAACGAGATCCAGATCGAAGGCATCTTGACTCCCGCATCTTTGAACTTCGGACGCGATATGAGAACATATTTCCCGTTCACCTTCTCCGGAAACAGCATCACATCCCGATCATCCACCGTCGGTTCCGTAAGTCTGCCCAGCTTTTTATAATGTACAAAATCTTTGGTCGCCGCAAGATAACTGATCGTCGTATTCTCCCGTGCAAACAACGGCAATTCCTCAGAATATACGTCCGAACTTTCCAGATACATCGGCGGGCGGGATACGCCCTCGACCCACTCTTCCAGCCAGTACTGCCCCGGAGCATATGCGCGCGCGGCATAGGTAAGAAAATAAATGTCTCCGATCTTTGTAAGCCGCGGATCCTCCACACACCCGCCGTCCGGATCGTCGCGGTGCCCTTCAAACACGGGACCGCCGCCCGCACGTTCAAAATGTACCCCGTCTTTGCTCGTCGCAAGCCCCAGACGAATCTGATGCCGTTTATCGTTTCCCGCGGCCCGATACAGCATCACAAATTCCCCTCTCGCATCGTCGTAGACGACCGCAGGGTTCAATACGCACCGTTCCTCCCATGCGCAGGCAGGGTCGGGACGCAAAATCGGATTCCCCTTGAATTTTTCAAATTTCATAATATTCAGCCTTCTTCCGTATTTTCAAATTTTCCGTTCAAACGAAAAATCACCGCAACCATCGGCGACAACTCCTTCGCCTGGGAGTTCAAAGACACCGCTAATACCCTTCGGTATATGAGCAAAATAACGGACAACATTCCCGCTGCGTTCGTACCCCGCAGTGATTTTGCCGCTTACGCTCTCATAGCTTGCTTCCACGCGATCCAATCCTTCGACAGGGCGCGGAGCTATGCGGACCGCTTTGAAACCTGCCTTTGCCGCGTCGAGCCCCGCGATTCGCCTGTACACAAATTCCATCACCGAACCGTACGCGTAATGATTGAATGAATTCATTCCCGGATCGTTTAGCCTGCCTTCGGTATCGATCCCGTTCCAGCGTTCCCAGACCGTCGTCGCGCCGAGGTTTACTTCGTACAGCCAGCCCGGATACTCCTCGTTCAAAAGAAGTTTCCCTGCCGTTTCGTGGTACCCGTTTTCCGAAAGCACAAACAAAAGGTACGGCGTGCCGGCAAACCCCGTCGTCATATGATACCCGTGTGCAATCACGTTCTCATTCAGCCGCGCCGCCAGCTGCGCCCTGTATTTTTCGGGCGCGATCCCGAAACGCAGCGCAAGCACCAACGCCGTCTGCGTTTCATTCACCAGCCTGCCGCGCGGCGAAAAGTACTCCGCACGCATGTCGGAAAGCAACTTGCGCCGCTTCTCTCTGTATTCCCGCTCCGTCGCCTTGTCTTTTAAAATGCGCGCCGAATCCGCAATGATGCGCAGGCTCTCCGCACGGAATACGTTCGCCATAAAATAGACGTCCGTCGCGCCGCGGCAATCGTCCGCTGCACTGATCTCTCTGTCCAGGCCCAGCCAATCCCCGTACTGGAAACCGCGCGCCACCAATCCGTTCTCCGCCGTTTCATCCACCGCAGCGGCAAACTTTTTCATCGCTCCTATATTTTCCGACAGAAAAGACTTATCTCCGTACATCTCGTACATCGTCCACGGGATCATCGTTACCGCGTCCGCCCATAACGCCGCCGTGTTTCTTTCCCCGAATACATACGGCACAACATCCGGCATTTTTCCGTCTTCCCCCTGTTCCGTACGCATGTCGGCAAGCCATTTTTTAAAAAACGCACGCACATCATAGTTATAAGCCGCCGTACGGCTGAATACGTTTGCATCCGCCGTCCAGCCCATCCGTTCATCCCTCTGCGGACAATCTGTGGGTATATCCACAAAATTGCTCCTTTGCCCCCAAAGTACGTTTTCATACAAACGGTTCATTTTTTCGTCAGACGTATGCAAAAATCCTGTCCTGTGCAGATCGCTGTACTCCGCCACAGACGTAAGCTGCTTTGCATTTACCTCTGCCCCTTCCGCTTTTACATAACGGTACCCGTGGAATGTAAATTCTGGAAACAGCGTTTGTTCCCCGCCTGCAAGAACATATTTATCCTGTGCCCTTGCCGAACGCAGATTCGCCGTATAAAAATTACCGTCCCGATCCAAAACTTCCGCATGCGAAAGGATAAGTTCCTGTCCGCGCTTTCCGTCGATCTGAACGCGTACGACACCTGCAAGATTCTGCCCGAAATCAAACACATGCTCGCCTTTCGGAGTGTAAAATTCACGCACGGGTTTGAATTCTTCGTGAGTGCGGACAGGTTCGTCTTCCTGCGGGATGAGCTTTTCTTTATCAAAAGGTACCATATCCACAGAATACGTCTTTCTTTCCCGCATAAAATCCTGCACTTCGCCGTCGTAGAGGTTGGAACACACAATATAAGAGTCCTCCGCCGTCCAGCTTTCATCCGTCGCGACGCAAAAATGAGTACCGTCCTCATATTCGATCTCCAGCACGACCCAGCCGGCAGAACGTTCGCCGTACAAACCGCCCTGTCCCCCAAATCCGAACCTGCCGCTGTACCAACCGCGCCCGACTGTCTGTCTGATCTCATTTTCGCCCAGCCGCAGTTCCTTTGTAACGTCATATTCCTGTACCTGCAGCCGCACGCGATAATTCGTCCATCCGGGCGTGAACCGAGCATCCCCCACGCGCACCCCGTTCAGCTCCACAAAGTACAATCCCAGCGCCGTCGCATACACAACGGCGCGCTTTGCCTTCTTTTCCGCGATGAATGCACGGCGCAAAACAAAACAATCGCTCTCTTTACGAGCGGGCGCAATAAATATACCTTTTTTGCCTTCGATCATGATCTGATTCCTGCCATCCTTATTTTTATGCGTTTGACGTGTCAAAACTGAAAATGTGCCCGCCCTGCATAGAGGGCAGGCACACTGCTCCGTTATTTTTGCGCTCAGCCTTTATTTACAAAGGAGATCGCTCCGTCCGTGATCTTCCAATATTCCGAATCCCATTTCGAGATCTCTGCCTTCAGCGTGGAATTCTCCGCGTTGTAAGCCGCCGCAAATGCATCCATGCTCTCATATACGCCGCGGATATCGTTTTCGGAAGGTGTAGGTTCACCGCAATAGGTATTCGTATCGGGAGCACCGATGATATACACGCCGTCGCGGATAGGCCATGTGCCGATCAGGCAGCAATCCGCAGGGATCTCGTCCAAAACCTGCTGGTTGTTCGCATAATCTTTGAACACCGTGTTTGTTACGTCGACCACACAATGCCGTATCGTTGCGCCCGCTTCTACGCCAAACGCAAAGAACGCACCCACTTTATTGCCGGTACCTACCTGGTAAGTGATCTCGCTGAACGATACATATACATTCTCAATAAGTCCAGTTCCGCAGTTTGCGATAATGGAACCTTTCATGTAAATTTTTGCATTCGTAAAGCTCACGTTTTTCACCGTGCCGCCCGCAAGTTTACCGAAGACCCCGTAGCAGTTTGCCCAGCGCGAATACGGCTGATCCGCTGTCCAGCGGTTGATCTGCATCCCGACGATCGTATAACCGCAGCCGTCAAACGTTCCGCAGAAGCCGCCTTCCGCACTGTCGCTTGCGTTGGGAGGATAGACGTAATTGGCCATCTCCGCATTATAAGTGATATTTGCGCCGAGTTCAAAATAACCGCCCCAGAAATTATCTCTCTCCGCCTCGCATTCTTTCGCAATCGCACTCATGCCGTCAAAGCCCGCTTTGTCCGTGAATACTTTCGTTACAAGGATGACGGGAAGCGCAACGGTACGGTCTGTCCCCGCAGCGTCTTTCAAAGTAACCGCGAGCGTATATTCGCCATATTTCAGCTCGAACTGCGCAACGCCCATCGTGAGAGTATCATCAGCAAACGTCGCTTCCACAGAGTCCGTATTCAGCATTGCGCTCGTGTATGCGCTCGCATCAAACGCGGAAAGATCGATTTCCGCCTGCGCGCTCGTGTTCACGGATACGATGGAGTTTTCATATTTCACATCAAGATAGATCTTCTGCACGGCAGGTTCATACGTTTCGCCGCACGCACAGCTCAGAACATCATAATTACCTTCTTTTGTCCAGACAGTATAAGCGTGTTCATGAGTACGTTCTGCCATTTTATATCCGCACACGGTGCATTCATACCACTGGGTGGTATACTCACTGTTGAAATGAAGCTGCGTACCCTTGGTATGAGCCGCTTCATCCATTTTCTCTCCACATTCGGTACAGGTATGCCAATGGTTCACGCCGTCGCTCTTCCACTCTGTGCCGGGCGTATGCGTGTGTGCCGTCTCGTCCATTTTATAACCGCACACAGTGCATTCATACCACTGGGTGGTATACTCACTGTTGAAATGAAGCTGCGTACCCTTGGTATGAGCCGCTTCATCCATTTTCTCTCCACATTCGGTACAGGTATGCCAATGGTTCGTCGCATCGTTTTCCCATTGCGTTCCCGCAGTATGTGTGTGCGATCCTCCGCAGGCTACCATACCGAGCGCAAGCGCCAACGTCAATATAATCGTAAGCACTTTTGCAACATGTTTCATACATCTTCCTCCTGATGATTTTTTTATTTATTGTCTGCCCAAAGGCAGTTACAACACCCCTTCAGCGAAACACGGGACAACCGTTCGCATCCGTCGTCCAGATGCTTTGATCCCATGCCGCAACCACATTCTTTGCGGAAGAATCGGACGTAAACGCCGCATATGTACGGAAGCCCGCATAAGCGTCCGAACCGTTTGCATTTGTTACCGGTGCATTACGCAAAGAAGATTCCGTTACAATATACACCCCGTTATAGACAGCCGTACTGCCCGTACCGCAGCCGATCAGACGAGTATTTTCCGCGCTCGTCCCGTTGAATATCGTCCCTGAACTGACCGTTGCATCGATAAATACGGCTTCCACCGTCGCCCCGACCGAAGCACCGCCCGTAAACACCGTCCCGGCGTAATGTCCCTCCGTTCCGCCCGCAATGGCCGCATAATGGACATAGATATTGCGCACAGTCCCGCTGCCGTTGTAAGCGATCAGCGCTCCGCAAATGCTTGCATCTTCGAATGCGACATTCTGCACAACACCGTCGCGGTGCAGCACGCCGAACATTCCGTTGTATGCACGGCTGCTGACGGAAAGATCAAATTTGAGCCCCGTGATGGTATACCCCTTGCCGTCAAACACGCCGCGGAATCCGCCCGTGATCCCCGCGATCGCATCGCTGCCGCCGCGGCCCACAACGCCTTCGGGAGCAAGCGGCAGAAATGAGCTGCCCGTATACGCGATATCGTTCGCGAGAATATAATAGCCGTCGCAAATATAACCGTTCGCACCCTCTCCGATGCCGCGCATGGAATCCAGCTCATCCGAATTGTGAATGACCATGGTGTACAATGCCGCAGAGAGAATGTAATCGGCTTTTTCGGTTTTCAGAGTGATCTCACCTTCTCCCAGATGCTCCGCATCTTTCGGGAATTTTGCGGCGGAAAGAGTGAGTTCGTTTTTCGCCGCATCAAAAGATCCGAGTACGGATACCCCTTTGAATGTAGCGTCCGTAACCGTCCCCGTGATGTTCCCCGAAAGGCTGATCGGTTTCAGGTCGTTTTCCTCCGCTACAACACTGCCTTCCAGCTGAATGCGGGTGCGCGTTACCGTAATATCCACTCTGAAACTCGCTTCTTTATAGGTACAAACGACTGTCGTTTGCCCTTCCGCGACCGCAACAAGATCCCGATTGTTTTCTACTCGGACGACGTCGCTGTCTTCACTTTCCCAACTTACCTGCGCATCGGCTACCGCAACGCCTTTTTCATAAACCGTCAGGGCAGGCGTAAGCACATCGCTGTAATCACCCGTGGCGAGCGTGTACAGTTTTGCGGCATAATTGCCTTCCTCTCCGGGAACACAATTGGCAAGATCGAACACGATATCGAGCGTTCTTACCGTTACGGTGATCTTCTGTGCCACATACACGCCGCGGACGGTAGCAGACACATAAAACTCTTCCGTACCTGCGGCAAGCCCGCGGAATTCTGCCTTCGCGCCGTCTGCCGTAACGGAGGCGACAGAACCGCCGCCTGTCCAAGTGTACTGAACATTTTCCACGGCTTCGCCTTTGAGCATGACGGACGCCGTAACCGTAAACGTACTGTCCGTTTCGAGTTCAACCACGTTGTCGCTTACAGAAAGTACGGGTGCGGCCAGAGAGTCGGTGATCGTAACGCTACAGGACGCAGACGCGCCGCCTGCCGACGCCGTAATGTGTACGTTGCCCGTCGCGAGGGCCGTTACCAGTCCGTTCTCCACCGTCGCGCGGGAAGGATCGGAACTGCTCCAGACAATCGCATCGGTCGTATTTTCCGCCGTTGCCGTAAGCTGCACGCTCTCATACAGGTCGAGAGAGGCCGACGATGAACTGATCGTAACAACGGGCTGTTTCCGGTCAGGCTCCTCTTCCTGTCCAGGCGCGCAGGCGGCAAAAGAAAACAGTACCGCCGCAAGCAGGAACAAAAGCAGAAATAAAATATATCTCAATTTTTTCATGGCCGTCCCTCCTTATACGCCCCAGGTCGTAAAGACGCTGCTAAAGCTCGTCTGTTCATCTACCATCGTAACTCCCAAAGCGGAACTGTCTGCCTTGAACGACTCGCGCATCTGCTGCAATTCATACGAAGAATAGACGCCCGAATGCAGGGAAAGCAACGCATACCTCGGGAAAAGAGATTCCAGCGTGATATGATCGTAATACGTTTCATAGCGGACGGGATCGGCTGCGCGCAGCGGTTCGATCGCCGCATAGGCTTCATCGATCAGCTCCATCCAGCCGTCGAGCAATTTTTTCGGCCAGTACTCCGCCTGCGCTATGTTATCCTTATACCCGCCGCGCACGGTCGCAGGATAGGCCTTTTCCAGATACTTCATATGCGCCTGCAATTCGTCGAAGAAAGTCCGCATGGCAGCGCCGCCTTCGCCGTAATAATTGTCGAAAAATTTCGTAACAAGATCCCCGTAATTCAGATTTACGTCAACCAGCAGACGGGAATCGAGATATTCCTTGAGTTTGCTGAAATGCGAGACCCCGTTCGTGTTCCACTGCCCCTCGTTGTACATATACACGGCATTGTTCGCCTTGCAGAACCTGTAAGTTTCCGCAACGGTATCCCATGTATTGGCGGGGAACATGTAATGCGCGAAGTTGGTCTGATAAAGCCACATGTAAATATTGTCGCACACCGCCGACCAGGAACGGATATTTTCCGCAAACGATTGGTTCACATTTTCATAGAAAGAATGAGAATAAGTCGCCGTGATGGGAGCAATGATGACTCCGACGTTCGGATGGCAATGGATGCCGTCGATCGCCGAATATGTACCGTCCGCATTGCGCGTCGTGGGAGATTTTTCCGTGGCACGGTATGCGAAAAAGGATATGATCACCCTGCGGGAATCGCCCAGATCTTCTTCCAGTTTTTCCGCCAGAGCATTGACAAACTTGATGACAGGGCCATTGACCGAGCCGCCGTACTTTTCGGCTTCCGCCTTGCAGGCATCGCAATCGCAGGCGTCAAAATTGTCTTCCTGCGTGAACGTAACGTTGCTGATCGTAGGATTAGCGTCCACGGCCGCTTTCAAAGCGCTGTAGGCGGTATCGATCATCAGCTGATACGTCCCCTTTTCATTGCCGTGCGCGGTATAGCACAACTGCCCTGGATTCTGACCGAGTGTGGAAGAATTCTGCGTGCGGCCTTCCGGCGTGTACCATTCGGGATATTGCTCCGCGTAATCTTCCGGCGGGAGATACTGGAAAGAGTTGTGCCAGACGCCTCCGTTCACGGACATCATGATACTGCTACTGTAACCCATTCCGTACATTCCGTATCCGACCGGTTCGCTTACCTGACGGTATTCAAAATCCGGACGCTCGATCACTTCCATATCCGGGAGAACCGTCCCGTCTTTTTCATAGACGACCGTATCGCCCGACAGCATATCGTACCCTACGACATGCCGCAAAAAGGCGATCGCGGCGAGCTGGTATCCGTCTTCACCCTTGACTGCGATGAAAACGGAATTGCCCACAGACTTGATATAATATCCCGTAAAACCGATATCTTCTTCCGGCATCGTGAGACCTGCCGCGGCAAACATCTCTTCATCGCCGACGACAATATACTTTGCATCCGCTGACCATTCGGCATCCAGCAAGAGGGGAAGTTCTACTCCCGTCGCGCCGAGAACATGCGTAACGATAAAGTTTGCCGCCGTCTTCGCGTTGGAGGATTCCCCCGCCACTACCGCATATTCCGATCCCTGCGGCGTTACGAACGCTCTGTCCGTTTCCTTCACATTTACTTTATGCAGCGTTCCTTCGACATAATGGTAATCCGTATCCGTCGTAACGGATCCTACCGGCGTATTGACTCCGCCCCCATTGCCGCCCTGATCCTTTTGGCAGGCAACCAAAACTAGTACAAGCGTCAAAGCGATCACGACAACGAGAAACAACGCTATTGCGGAAATAAGTATTTTTTTATTTATCAGTTTGCTGTCTTTCATCCGATCTCCTCCTTATTCTGCCGCGGAAACGGTTACATACAGGCGGATCATCGACAGATTTCCGTCCGCATCCATTGCCGTGATACGGAATTCATAGACGCCCGCATACGAGGGTTTGAAAGAATTACCGCTCAGCATGATCAGAGAACCGTTCGGATTCAATACATACGCGTTGACAATGATCTCGCTTTGCGCCGTTTCGTTGTCTGTAACGGTATATGCAGGAAGTGTGATCACGTCCCCCACCTTTGCAGTCTGCACGAGAGAACCTTCCATCTTGATCTCGGGCGGAACAGAATCCTCCACATTGAGTGCATAGCCGAGAGAAACCGAATTGGGCCGCGGGATAAAGACACTGTCTTCCGCCGCCGTATACGAAACCTTGTATTGTCCGAACAATTCCAGCCTGATCGTATATTCGATTCCCGGATCTACATTTTCCAGACGTACGCCGTTGACGTCGCTGACGATATTTCCTTCGGGATCGCGCACCGTCAGCCCGAACGTTACCGCGGGAGAAAGAACATCCGCCGCAACCGCTCTGCCAATGGTATAGGTATCCCCGCTAGAGAAACATCCGCCGTAATCGCTCAAAATGACGATCTTCGGAGAAACAAGATCACGGGTAGATTCCGTAAAAGGATAATCGTTGACGGAAACCACCTTATGCGCCGCCGCGCCGCCGATGCCGTTCATTTCCACTTTTAAATACACCATTCCGGACGAAAAACCGCTGAACGGTTCACCGTCTTGGGTACTTGTAACGGGCATACGAACGCCGTTGACGGAGAATTCGGTGCCGCTGAATCCGATCGTGAACCGCTGCGCCGAACTCGCACGGAAGGACTGCTCCAGGGAAACAGAACTGCCGCCCGCCATGAAAACAGCACCCGTCGCATCGTTGCGAAGCGTGGCGGAAACGCAAGCCGAACTGTCCTTAGAATCGGTCAGCGTAAAGACCAGGCTCTCAAACGAACTGTATCCCGGAACGCTTTCGAGCACGAGAGAAAGTTCCGCCGCCAATGCGTTTGCATACGTCCACTGTATTTCGCTGCGTCCGCTCTCGGCAAAAAGAATGATACCCGTCAGCGTTTTTTCGTTGCTTATACCTTCCCCGTAAAAATAGTTTTCAACGCTAAGGCGCGTCGTGCCGTCTTCATCGGAAAACGCAAGGATCACGGGAATCGTGTATTCCTTGACCGTAACGCCGTTGCAAAGATATGTCAGGCGGATCGTGTCTCCGTTATTTTCAACGGTCGGCGTGAATTTTTCGCCGGATTTATAAGACTTCGTACCGTTCGCATCTTCGACTTTCACATCAAGAAGGATGCGCTCCGGCGCTCCCGAAGAATAATCGGTGGCATATGCTTTTGCAAGCGTATACGGAACATCCGAGATAAATATCTGCGGAACAACGGGGTCTTCCGTCAGCAACGGCGCATCGCCCGGACGGGCATTGACGACAAAGGAAATCGTCTTTTCCGTACCCGTGATGTCAATCGCCGTATATTCCACGACCCATTCGCCCGAAAGCTCGGGACGGAAACCGTCCTTGACCGCAGTCGTTTCACCCTCGTGCGTAACAGCAACCGAAACGGAAATGCTGCCGCTTCCGCCCGTTACCAGCGACGGCGTTGCCGCCGGGACCGCGACCCATGAGCCAAGCTCCGCCTCCGACGCGATCGCATCCGCGCCGAGCGTAAATTGCATTTCTTCGATCGTGTTTCCCGCATGGACCCAAAGGATCTTCGACGCAGAATTTCCGAACTGATCTTGCGACTCGTAGACGATCGCATACCAGCCTGCTTTTGCCGTTTCAAACTTTCCATCCGTTACGGCAACGCGGACAGGTTCCGACGTCATGTAATTGTACCAGACGGAAACCTTTACTTCGCACGCCCCGGAATATACATCCTGCGCAGAAGCCTGCATGATCGGATAACTTCCGCCGATGCGCGCCTCGGGCATCGTTTCATACGGATTTTCAACGGTAATCTCAGGCGGATCGTTGTCCGAAATAGAACCGTCATAATCGGTTACTTCGGTACCGAGCACTTTGGTAAAGCAGATGTTCGCCGAGGATGAATTGAAACCTTCGGCACTCACGGAAAGAAATACTTTTCCGCTGGGGAATCCGCCGAACAGCGTATCGAAATAACTTGCGCTGTCCAAATCGATGATCTGACCGCTGTAAGAAGGGGTTCCGCAATCTCCGTATACCCCCATGTTCTGCCAATCGAAACCGAGTTTCTGGATATAGCGGTCGGAATCTTCATAACTGCTGATACCGGTACCCCAATCATAGCGCATCGCTTCAAACGATCCGCCCATCGGCATGCCCCATTCGTTGTCGACCTGCACCTTGTCTCTGCTCGCTTCATATCCTTTCATCGGCCCGCCGTTGAACCCTGCCGAATAGTACACAAGTCCCGGACAGCGGATATAGCGGTGCCCGCGGATCTTGACATAGATATCCGGATTTTCCGCATCGGTCAAAGTGAATACGATCGCATCTATGTCCGCAACGCCCGAAGTCGTCGGGTAAACATAAAATTCGGCAAAGAAATTATCTTGCGTAAGGTCGGAGACATCGATATACTGCATGAACGTCAGCGTGTCGTTCTGCGCAAGATGCACGAGCATACCGGGCGTCTTTCCCGTGTGTGGCGTGCCGTATTCAACCGTCGTGTCCACCCCGTGCGAAAGCAGCGGATTATAAATCACAAACGTACTTTCTTCCGCATACGGCTTTCCGCCCACTTCCGCCGACCAGCGCACGGAATACGTTCCCGTCTGATCCAGGACGGAAGGACTCATGAGCGTCGCCGTGCCGTCCGGATAAACAAGCACGCCCGAAACGCGCACCGTTTCCCCGTTTACCGTAACTTCGCGCTCTGGAATGGTAAACTCGCTGTTGATAGGATAACTTTCGCTGATATCGACGGCCGCCCATTCCGCTTCGGCATTGACCGCCTGCGTTACGGGCATCATTCCCAATCCGAATGCCGTTCCCAAAATCAGAACGAACATGACGGAAAGCATTACATATTTCTTTATTTTCATTCAAATTTCCCCATAAATTTTTTTGTCAGCCCTTGATCCCGCCGACCGTTAAGTTTCCGAGAAGCCTTTTCTGGAAAATCAGGAATACAACCAGGATCGGAACAAGCATCAGAATCGCCGCCGCAATGCGCATCGGCACATAACTCATCTCCTGCGTGGGCGTTACGGATACGCTGTACATGCCGTTTGCGATCGTCGGATACGTCGGCAGATAAATGAGCGGAGTCTGGTAGTCGTTCCAGTACTGAATAAAGTAAATGAGAAACACCGTAAAAAACGTATTCCGCACGAGCGGCAGACCGATGCGAAGCAGCACCTGCATGTTTCCCGCACCGTCGATCTTTGCCGCTTCCGTATAGGACGCGGGAAGCACCTTGAAAATATTGTAAAACACCAGAAAATACATTCCGAGGAAGTTTGCCTTGAGGATCCACATACCCCAGATCTGATCGTACAGCCCCAGCGACTGCGCCATTCTGATCTCCGCAGGCAGGCTGCCCACGACGGGAATGACCATCGTAACCAGCACGATCGTATGCATGACGCGGGAAAATTTATATTTGAATCGCGCACACAGATAAGCCGTGATGCAAGGGACAAGCGTATTGAAAAACGCACTGCCGCCTGCGTACAGGAATGAATACAAATACATTTCCCCCATTCCGACCAGTCCGATGCGCTTTGCCGTGCTTACCGGTACGGCAAACTGGGAAAATACATACGTGAAATTCCACACAAATTCTTTGGGAAAACCCCACGGATTGGTACGAAAATCGTATAACGGGTCTTTAAAAGCCGTCATCAGTGCCCACAGAAAAAGCAGAAACAACGACGCCACATACAGGATGAGCACCACAAGCATGATGATCGTAACGGGCGTAAACGCCGAATGCGTTTTTCCTTTGCGGATACCAAGGAGTTTATTGCGCTTTGCAAGTTCTCTGTTAAACATCGCTTTCCTCCTCAATCTTCGCTCGGCCCGAACTTTTCCAGCAGCCAGCGCACAAACAATGTGAGCGGGATCGCCACAGCCGTAAGCATCAGCCCGAATGCGGCAAGGCGAGGATATGTACCATAGTCTCCGTCAGCCCGCTTGACCGCCATGTAAAGGTAATATCCGAACGTCTGTATGCTGGAATGCGCCGCTCCGCCGTAAAAAGAATACAGGTTGATCTGGTTGATGAAAATATTTGCAACGCTCGTGATGAGAAACACCGAAAGCGTGGGAAATACAAGCGGCAAAGTTACATGCCAGAATTCGCGGATCCCCGTCGCGCCGTCGATATGCGCGGCGTCCGCAAGTTCGGGATCGATCCCGCTCATACCGTTGGAATACATCAGAACGGATGTACCGAACCCGACCCAGATCGTATAAAACATGACCGTCCAGAAAGCATAGCCCGTAGCGGGATCGAGAACATTCGGTATCTTCACATGGAACAGGTCCTCAAAAAAAGACGGCATTGCACTGCTCGCAAAATAACGAAACATGGTTACCATCACGATCGCCGAAACGATGGACGGCAAAAACAGTACGGCCCGAAAAAAGATGGAGCCGGGCATTTTCTTATAGATATAATAAGAAAACAACAACCCGAGCGGAATGCTGATCACCAGGAGCAATGCCCATGATAATACGGAATTCCAGGTCATCGTCCAGAAATTTGCCCAGGAGATCTCCAAAATGATGTTGCCGAAGTTCTGAAACGTCCAGGTTGTGATGCCTGTGGCGACGTTGATCTCCTGAAACGCCATGACAAACGAACTGACGTTGACCCAAATGTAACAGACAATAAATTGCAGAACCGGCCACGCCATCAGAGCGATATAAAATATCAGGTCTTTCTGACTTCCTTTCAGCACGGAGGCCTTTTTTTCGCGGCCCGAAGGCGACGGCGATGCGTTGCCTTCAGGCTCACATAATTCTGTTCTGATACTCGTTTCTTCCATAGGTTCCCACCTTGCCGTTTACGCGAGCGTATTCCAGGAACTCTTATAATACGTTGCCAGTCCCGTGAAATAATCTTCGGCAGAAATGCCGTCCACATGGAATGCCTGCGCAGGATAATTTTTCGTTGCGCCGTTTACCGTTGCACGATAATATTCATCCGCACGGAACATCGACGAGTTGTTGATATACAGTTCCGCCTGCGAATAAGGATATACAATGTCCGCATTCTGTATGTATTCGATCAGCGAACGCCCGTACGGGGAAAGCTGTTCGAGCACCGTTTCGTCGATCTCATATGTCAGTGCTTTTACCGTGTTGGTGGTCGTAGTGAATTCGATCAGGGATTCATCTGTGTTGCAGAACTGGATAAAATCGATCGCAATGGGAAGTTTCCAATCTTCGATACCCGACGATACACAGCAAAGTGAATACAGAGAATCGGTTACGGTATATCCGTTTCTGCCGTTCGCGATCTTTTCCGTAGCCTCTGCTGCTTTTTCCTTGTTTGCCTTCGGCAGCGGCATCCAGCGCAAATTCCGGTTTTCCATCGAATATTGATCACCGTACCGCGACGCCATCGACGAAAATACCTGCGAAGACTCGCTCTGCCACCACATACCGTCTACCGTCATGGCGATGGGAGTCGTTACTCCGTCCACGCCCGACATAAGAAAATCCTGCTGATTATCCAGATGCGAATAAGAATCAGTAAACGCATTGCTGTTGTGATACATTTCGGTATCGACCAGGTTTTCTATGAAATCCAGCGCATAATACACGCCCGACTGTCTCTTCAGCTCCCAGCCGTTCTCTTCCGTAATTTGCAGATCGTTCGCATCTTCCGCAAAGCTGCCGCCGGTGATACTGCCCAGATCCGTCGCCGTACCGTCGAACGTGAAATTGAGCATCATCTGATCCAGACCTTCATAGTCCGCTACGAGCGAATTGAGCAAAAATCCAAGATACTGCGTATAATATTGTCCCGTCCAGGAAAGCGCCGTCTGGCTGTTCATTCTGGAAATGTATTCCAAAAGCCAGTAAAATTCCTGGTAGGTCGTAGGCAGTCCGTCATCGTCGTCGCCGTATTGTCCGTTCGGTCCCGCCGTCTTTTTGTCCGTATCGTAATAAACAAACTTGTCTTCCAGGTTGCTGTTTTCGTCATACCCGTCAAGGAAGTAGTACCCCTTTTCATCGAACAGGTCTTTGTTGTACACGAGACCGTAGGTACCGAAATAATGCGGCACGCCTAAGTATTGCGTTTTGCCGTCTTCCCGAGCCCCCTTGATCCCGTAAAAATTCTGCTGTTCTGCAGTCAGTTTGCTCTCGATCGTCTTTGCCGGTTCATACGGGTTTTCTCCCGATACCGCATCGGTTATATCCATGAGAGCGCCGTCATACCGCAGAGAATAATAGTACATGTTCTCAATGAAATATACTTCATCCTGCCCGCTCTTGATCGTTTCGGACGTAACACCGTTTTTCGTGTTGTTCATCATGATCTGGATGCCGCGCTTTCCCGTGCCCGGTTCATATACATCATTCGCATGCAATTCTTCATAGCGCTGCTTTACTTTGCTGAGCCATTCGGAGCCAAAGCCGCCGTCATAGTTGTAAACATATAACTGCGTGCGGTTTGTATCCACTTCTTCCGTATAATTTCCCGGCAAGCTGGGTCCTTTGCAGCCCACAGCAGCCAGTACCGTCGATACGCCCAAAAGCAAAGACAGCGCAATGCCCATCATTTTTTTCAAAGTACTCTTCATACTTTCCTCCTGCTATATATTTTCCGTTTTCACGATCTGCCCGCAACGCAGGCAGATCCATTCTACCTTACCATCTCCGTTCTGACAAAAAACGTATGATTTTTATCATCAATGCGTACCGCCGTAAGACGAAGAATTATCGATCAGAAGATCTTTCCCCTCTTTTACTTTAGAATTTGCTATATGTTCGGAAAGTTTTTTAAAATACATATCATCGTCGACGGGAAGCTGTACCGGAGCATTTTCCCATGCCGACAGCAACATTGCATCGATCAGTTCCACACAGTGGATCCCTTCTCTCCCGTCGACATACAACGGCTCTTTCCCGAGGATCGCGTTTGCAAAATTGTTGATGATACCGATATGCTGCGGGTTGTCCCCTTCCTGCGGAAAAATCTGCACATCGTATTTGGGTTCGGCAAAGCCGTTCTCTTCCGTGAGCAGGAATTCCTGCAGATCGCTTTTCAAGCGGCAATATGTGAGTTCGTCCTTTTCGCAGACAAGTTTTCCCTTGGAACCTAATATCTCAAACCGGTTTGTACCGGGCGCATCCGCCGTGGATGTGATAAAGGCGCCCGTCGCCCCGTTCGGAAATTCCAAATAAGCGGTAACGTCATCCTCCGTTTCAATTTTATGCCACTTGCCGAAATGGCAAAACGCACGGATTTTACTGGGCATCATGCCGCAGATCCATTGCAGAAGGTCGAGCTGATGCGGGCACTGGTTCATGAGAACGCCGCCGCCCTCGCCGCGCCATGTCGCGCGCCAGCTGCCGGAATCATAATAGAACTGCGTACGGAACCAATTTGTGATCAGCCAGTTTACGCGGCGGATATCTCCTATTCCGCCCTCCGCTACGATGTCGTGCATTTTCTTATACAGAGGATTTGTCCGCTGATTATACATCATCGTGAAGAGTTTTCCGCTCTTTTCCGCCGCGGCGTTCATCTCTTTGACTTGTTTTGTATAAACGCCTGCAGGTTTTTCGCACAAAACATTCAATCCGCGCCGAAACGCGCGCTCCGCAAGCGGCGGATGACTGTAATGCGGAACAGCGATCAGAACCGCATCCACATCCGCTTTATCGATCAGCTCTTCCCCCGAAGAATAACACGCATAATCTCCGGGCTGATTCTTTTTGGCCGCCGCCAGTTTTTCAGGGTTTGAATCGGCGATCGCCGTGCAAACACCGTTTGCGATTCTTCCTTCGCGGAAAAAACTGAGATGTACCGAACCCATGTTTCCTACGCCGATTATACCGAATTTTACTTTTTCCATACCCCGTCCTCCTCTTTGAACGAACATTTTCGCAGCAGTACGCGCAGTGCTTCCGCCGCGCAGGCAAACGATTCGCGCGAACTTTGATATTCATATTTCATTTTTCGTTCCGTGCGTTCCAGGTGCGAATACCCTGCAAAAACCGCCAAATGCGGTTCAAGCGTCAGAACGGTATCTTCGGTTATGCCTTCCAACACTTCCAACAGACATCCGTCGCCTTTCCCTGCCGGAACGACTTCTCCGTCCGCATACAGCGCGTCTTTAATATGATAATACCCGGTCGCGGGACGGAGTAAATGCAGTGCGGCAGGAACATTTTCCCCGCATTGCACATAATTTGCAGGATCGAACACACTTTTCAGACCCCGATTGCAATTCAGAAGATCCGCACAGCGCGCAGCCGTGTCGCCGTATATTTCTTTTTCGTTTTCATGATATAAAACGACACCGCAACTTTCGGCAAGTTGCACCATTTCCCGCATGCGGCGCATAACTTCTTCTCTGTCCGCCTCGGGCGTCTTGGTATAAAAAGAAAAAACGCGGATTTTTTCCGTCCCGAAAATGCGCGCAATCCGAAAAACATGTTCAGCCTTTTTCAAATGCGCGTCAAAATCGTCATCGATCCCGATCTTCCCCAAAGGCGATCCGATCGACCAGACCTTTATCCCCGCTTGCTGCGTCTGCCCCGCATACCGTTTGGCTTCCTCTTCACTCAAGTCCGCAACGTTCTTTCCGTCCAGCCCGCGCAATTCAATGCAAGGAATACGCTCCTCCCGCAAAATTTTCAATTGCGTTTCGTACTCGCATGCCGCCTCGTCCGCAAATGCACTTAATTGAATATTCATTCCTGCCTCTCATTTCTTTGTGTCGTTATATAACCAATTATATCATACTTTTTTAACATATCAATAGCGAAAAGTGCTCAAAAACTTGCAATTTGTGCTCTCTTATGCTACAATAAATTTATGGTACACGAAATTTCTTTTAACGATATCACCTTCCGGTATGCCTGTGAAGTCGGCACAAACGAAGCCGATTTTTTCAAGCATCATCATACCCAGTACGAAGTGCTCTACATCGTGCAAGGAGAAGGGACGTTTATCATTGAAAACCATTCGTACAGTTTTTCCAACGGCACGATCCTCATCATTCCGCCGGGGAAATACCATGTCCTGCAAATCCCGTCGCAGATCCTCTATGAGCGGTATGTCCTGAATTTTTCGCCGGAGCTTTTCCCTCGAATCCTCACCGAAGAACAAAATTACAGCATCTGCAAGACCGCAGACGATGAGATCTTTGAAATGTTTACAAAACTGCAAGCCTACTCGGAGCGGTTTTCTTACGAACAATTTCGCTATCTTCTGAAAAGTTTTTTAAACGAATTCCTGATCGTATTTTTTGCGGATGCCGAACACGGAATGCTGGAAAAAGAAGATGTTCCGCCGCTCATCGAAAAAGCCATGGATTTTATCAATAAAAACATTTCTCAGCCCCTCAATATCGATCAGATCTCGGAGCATTTGTTTGTTTCCAGGTCTTATTTGAATCATTTGTTCAAGCGCGTTCTCAATACGGGAGTCATGCAGTTCGTCCGCATCAAAAAAATGTGCGAAGCGCGCAAACACCTGCAAAACGGAGTCAATGCCATCCAGGTAGCTTCCATGCTAGGTTATAAAAATTATTCTACATTTTTGCGGAATTACCGCGCCGAATTTGGAGAAAACCCCGTTCTGTCGTTCTCAAAAAATACGCAGAATCGCAAACCCTCAAAAACCCGCGCCCGCTCCTCGCAATAAACAATGAATAAGCATAGAAAGCCCCGCCTTCCGTTTCTTTACGGAAGGCGGGGCTTTCAGTTTTTGGACATATTCGGAATCAATTTATGTTTTTAACCACTGTTTTATTAAAAAACACAGCAAAGAGCCGATAAATCAAAGACTTTCTGCGCCAATGAATAGCGACAATGAATAACGACAATGAAAAACGCCGCGACAGGCAAGCCGCGGCGTTTTTCATAAAGTTT
>CASEWU010000050.1 GCA_949291725.1 uncultured Bacillota bacterium | reverse complement strand
TTTATTTTTTCGTGCAGCAATACAGGAAGGATAAATATGAACAACGATCTCATTTTCACCGCAACACAGGTTTTCCGCCAAAAACTCGTGGCGGATAAACATATTTTCGCAGTGCCCTGCAAATTTTCCGTTTAAATATATATCGGCAACGGTATCTACGCCTTCCAAGACCAACCAAGGCTGCATCCCGTCGGACGGATGACAACTAAATTTCCGCACATACAGCGCGTGCATATCTTCCGTTTCCCTGAACCGCAGCACATTATCCGCAAAAAACGGATCGGGCAGTATTCCTTCCCTCGCCATGTCAAGATCGAAATTACCGGGAACGCACCCTCGTAGGCAGACGCCTGTCTGCAAATTCTCCGCCTCTTTTGCCGTTACAGGTTCTTTGGGTAAAGAGAGCCAATCCTTGTGTTTGACGCAGATCAAAGTATATTCACCGCAAAGATCTGTCCTCGTTTTTATGTATGCCATAATTCTACCTGTATTGCCGCTTAAATGAGTAACTCCTCGATCTCTTCACAGCTCTCGCCGTCGTAAAGCACCGTTTTGATCTCAAACGGAGCAAAGACCAAATCTGCCAATTTTCTTTCCCCGAGATATAGTTCGCTAGCCGCGCCTTCCGCACTGTTGTTGTGCAGGCGGACGAGCATCTTCCCTTCCATATCGGAAGAGCGCCTGTGCGCGGCCATTACGATATTCTCGTTTGAAAGCCTGATTCCGCTCTGTGCGTTGCTTTCGGCTGTACCCGATACCGACATATACACCGCATACGGGCTTTCACAAAACGCCTGCGCCATTCTCGGGAGAGCCGCCCCGTCGCAAGCGGGAATTATGCGGAAACTAAACTCATTGACACCTTGATCCATTCTTTCGACGAATCTGTCCGCAGGGATATACTCGCGGTCATAAATCGGATGCAGCGCATAGCCCGCGCCGCGCACGAGACTCAGGCAAGTTGCGCCTTCACCACGGCTTACGCCGCAAGCGTGCGCATTGATGATACCCGCGCCGCCGCAATACAGAAACCGCCCCGCAGGCTGTTCCGCACCGCCAAAAAGAAGTTCGTCTTTGCCGAACGGGATCTCCTTTTCATACACATCATCTTTACACCCGTCCGGTATTTGCAATTTGATACACATATCAGCGCCGTTAAAAAACAAACGGGCGGAAATATCCAAGTAAGGCAACTGCTTATAAAAGGTGTACCGTATCAGCATTTCGCTCTCTTCATAGCGGTACATCCCTTCTATCTGTGTAAGAACGTCGCCGTCTTCCACAACGCGCAAGGGGCTGATCGGCTTGCCCGTACCAGAAAAACGCGCAGATTCTTCATCCGTCATAAGACGGAACTGCCCTATCTTTTGCCCTAACCGCTCTCGCTGTTCAAGTTTCATCGCCCAACTGTCGCCGCTGTCGGATACGACTATAGGACGTATAAGCCCGCGCATCGCCGTCTGTCCGTCCGCAGATATCTCTTCGATAAAACCTTCCGGACCGAATTTCGCGCCGATGCGCGCTCCTTTGAACTCGTAATTGTGCGCGGCGCCGCCGTATATTTTTTTGTCGCCCAATCCCCTTTCCCGCAAAACGATCTGCGAAACACCGGAAGGCGGCAGCGTACACACCACCGCATAGCGCTTGCGCCAATCGATCGCAATGCCCGAACGCTCTTTAATCGTCTGCAACGGCACTTTCTTTCCGTCTACATACGCATCCAGCACTTTAACCCGCTCTCCGTAATTCTGATCGGCAAGCATGATCTCAAATTGTACCGCGTCCGTTAACGGATACGGGTGCGGGTTGAAAGCCACGACCGAATAATCGCCCTTTTGCGTGGCTTTTAGCCCGAGCGCCAAAGCATTGATCGCGGAAAGGCGCAATTCGCGCAGTAAGCTTTTGCCGTGCCCGATCAGATCGAGGCACTCCTTTTCCCCGTCGCGGATGCAGGTGCCGGGCAAACAATCGTGAAACTCGGAAAGCAAGAGCGCGCGTTCCGCCTCTTGCAGCGCTTTATCGTCGTATGTAAAGCCTCGCTGCAAAAACGCCGCAGACAAAAGTTTTTCGGTAGAATAGAGCAAACTTTCCAAATCACGGTGTGCCGCTTTCAGCCTTGAAAGAGACGTGTAACACCCCGGCATGGTTTTCTGCAGAGAATCGCACCATGTCGGAGCGTTGTCAAAATCGATCTTTTCAAAATAAAGTTCGGGGGTAGCGTGATAAATATTGTATTCCCCCTCGCGCGAGAGCTTTTCAATATCGTTCAGATCTTTTTCCGAAGGACCGCCGCCGTGATTGCCAACGCCCCATAAAACCAAAATATTATCGCTGTCCGGATGCAGATCTATTTCTTTGCGTATCTTTTCCGCTGCTTCGCCGAGAGGGCTGTTATACCCGTTGGAGATGCGCACCGTCGGAATTTTGTATCCGCCGAGCCCTTCCCACACAAATTCCTCGGCAGGGAGCGAAAGTTCGGTCTTTTGCGGCCGCTGAAAAAGGTATCCTTCGTACCCGGACTTGACGAGGATCTGCACGAGCCCTTTGCTGTGCCCGAATGAATCGAGATTCGCCGCGACGCGCGGTCTTTTTCCCAATTTTGCAAGACCGCGCAGACCTCTGCGTATTTGGCGGACAAAACTTTCACCGGAAGGATGGTTGCAGTCCGGCTGCAGGAACCATCCTCCCATGATATGCCATTTGCCCTCTTTTATTTTTGCTGCGATGCGCCCGTACAGATCCGGTCTGACTTTTTGAATGAAATCATAAAGAAGAAACTCGTTATGACAAAAAATATAGTCATGTGAATCCAACAAGTTCAAGGCAGACTCGAATGTGGATATGGCACAGTTCAAGCCCTCGTCCAATTCCCATTGCCAAATCGGATCTATGTGCGCATTCGCTATCAGATAAATATTTTTCGTCATACTCCCTCTTTATGCGAAACGATCCCGCATTTGATATTTATTTTCTCTTTGAATAAACGTAAAGTTTATCCATCCCTTCATCGCTGCCGTGTATCAACCGATACATAGCCTTGCCTTTTTCCTTCGGCTCGATGCCGTTCTCTTCCAGCGGCGAGGTGAACAGCCCGAAATCCAATTCGATTCCGTGCCCTTCCAACCAATTGAACAGCCGGAAAATATGCACCGTTTCCACAAACTGCAGCTCTTCTCTGAAAGCCTTGAAATCCGTCTTAAAGAAGGATGCCTGTTTCGCATCCGCCTGCTGCCTGTTCGCGCCGTCCCGTATAAAATCAGCATCATGATACCCGAATTCGGTCATAAATGCCTTTTTGCCTTCATCGCCGTGGCGGCGCGCCGCGTCGTAAACGGTATTGCACCCCTCCACGAATATGCGCCAATCTCCGCCCCAGTTATAAGGGTGCCAAGACAGTATTTGAAAGTAGTTGTCGGTATTCGTATCGGCAGGCGCAAAGGCGGGATAGTCGCCCGATTCGATGCATTCGTAAATCAAGTCCAAAAAGTGTGCAAGGTCGGGATACCCGCGATAGCAGGCAAACCCCGGAGATACGGTATACGCCTTCGGATTGCCCTTTTTAACGCCGCGGTTGCAGTAATAGCACATATCCGCGATGATCCCCGCTTTCTCTTCGTCGGTATAATAATACTCCCACTCCTCGCTCGACATATCCACTTCCTTATCCTTGGGGAAACCGGGCTTGAGCATAAAAGCGTGCATATTCGGTTCGTTGCCGACCTCCCAATAGATGATCTCGGGAAAGCGCGACGCGAGCAT
>CASEWU010000049.1 GCA_949291725.1 uncultured Bacillota bacterium | reverse complement strand
CGTCCTCCTCAATCCTTGAATTGTTTCAAAAAGCGTACGTCGCCTTCAAAAAGCATCCGAATATCACCGATCCCGTATTTGATCATCGCAATGCGCTCCAGCCCCATTCCGAATGCAAACCCTGTATACACGTCGGGATCCACACCGCAATTTTCAAGGACGCGGCGGTTTACCATTCCGGCGCCCAAAACCTCGATCCAACCAGTCCCCTTGCAGATACGGCAGCCCTTTCCGCCGCACGCGGAACAGGAAAGATCGACCTCTACGCTGGGTTCCGTAAAAGGAAAATAGGAGGGCCGCAGGCGTACCTTCGTTTCCTTTGTAAACATACGGCGCGCAAACTCGTCCAGCATGCCTTTCAGATCGTTCAAGGTAATCCCTTTGTCGACAACCAGCCCTTCCATCTGGTGGAACATGGGTGAATGCGTCGCATCGGAATCCGAGCGATATACCCTGCCCGGACTGAGAACCTTGATCGGCGGTTTCTTGTTTTCCATCACACGGATCTGCCCGGACGAAGTCTGCGAGCGGAGCAGGAATTCGCCCGTAATGAAAAATGTATCCTGCATATCGCGCGCGGGATGATCCGCCGGAATATTCAATGCCTGAAAATTGTAATAGTCTTTTTCGATCTCCGGGCCCTCATAGACATCAAAGCCCATTCCCGAAAAGATATCGATCAATTCACGGCGAACAAGCGTTACGGGGTGCACCGACCCCGTTTCACGAAATTTCGCCGGCATCGTTACATCGATCTTTTCACTTGCGATCTTTGCTGAAAGCTCTCTCTTCCCAATCTCTTCTTCCAGTGCCGCAAATTTTTCTTCCGCCCATTGTCTGACTTCACCGACCAGTTTTCCAACCGCCGGCCTGTCCTCAGCAGCCACTTCGCGCATCCCTTTCGACAAGGCCGAAATCTTTCCCGTTTTGCCCAGATAATCCATCTTCAACGCATACAAATCCTTGCTCGTCATCGACGCGCCACGTTCTTCCAGTATTCCGGAAATTTCCTGACGTATGCTCTCGATCTGCTCTTTCATATGACCTCCTCTGTTCATTCCGCAACTTATTTTCTGATTTTTACAACAACGGTCATTGCTGTGCTTTCATTGTTTTCAAACCGCTTCATCCATAAAAAAAAGCCCCGCGGCAAAAATTTGCCACAGGGCGTAAAAAAACGCTGTACCACCTATGTTCACAGAATAACTCTGCCTCATTCCCGCTTAACGCGCAGCAAAACGTCTGCCCTTACTCCTTACGTTTCAAAGCAGAAGCTGTAAAGTGAATACCGGTTCCGCAAAACGGAAAACCTTTCAGCCGCCGAGTTTTCCTCTCTTGGAATTACACCTGAACCGTCTCTCTTCCTCATTGCCTCTGATACTGCCTCTATAATAAAGCAAATCCACGCAAAAGTCAAGAACTTTAAAGCATTCCGCGCGTATTTTTCTGCACTGCGACCGAAAAACAGCCGTTTGGATTTCAATATATTACGTCGTAATCCAGCCGCCGTTAAGATAAATTTCAGGAATTTTCCCCACGATAATACTTTCGCAAACCAAAATCTGCGTACGAATCGCAACTTTTTTCGTCTGCGAAGGAAGAACGATGCTTACCGATGCATCCGCAAACATATAGACACAATGTCGCGTCTGATTGATCCCCGCCGAAGTGAATTCCGATTCAAAGGAACATATTACGCTGCCTACCTGCAAGACGCGGAACGTTATCTCGGGCCCAAACCCCGCCAGAGCACTGATCCCCGTAAATGCGCCCAACGGTACGGGGATCCCCTCTTCACATACAGCGTTGACATTCGCCGTCGCCAATGTCTGCGTTTGCCTTGCTAAAAGATTGATCTGATAGGAATTTGCTTCAATGCTTAAAATTTCACCCTGGTCGTTTCTCTCAACCGAAACCAATTTGTCATATTCGATACCGTTCCACTGCATAGTCTGCAACGCAGCTTCGTTGACCGCTTCCGCCATCTTCGCACGCGAATTTTCTTCGCTCAGGGAAATCAGCAACCGCAAAACTCCGCACTGAAACCACACAAATGCAAGAATCACCACAGCCAGCAAAATCGCTGCAATCACAAATTTTTTTATTCGCAGCGGCTTGCGGTAACGTCGATAACGATATCCCGTTTCATAACCGTACCCACTCATATCATTTTAATGTATGCGCCGCTTTCATGAATTAGTACAGTTTCCCGACAGCCCTATTTTAAAAAGAAATCTTGACATGAATATCAGCCTGCCGCGACAAAATTTGCTGCGGCAGGCTGATACAATAAATAACTCACGGGAAATTAAGGCTGATTTAAAGAACAGGCTGAGGCTATCCGCACGCTTTTCGCATATATTATGCCAATCTATCCGATCCCAAAAGCCCGGCCTCTCGCTTTACGTCTCATAAACTATGAAATGAGTGAACCGTTATTCTCACGGAAATCCCCGCTTCGATTGGATGTTTCCGTTTCAATAAAAAACGTACGTTGCGCTTTGGTTGCATCTTTTGTGATTACCAAGACACCGTTAACGCTCGCCAAATAATACTGTGAATTTGCAATACTCTGAAATTGTACGCCCTCTCCGTTCTCTCCGACAAGCGTTCGGAACGTCATGTTGATTTTATCTGCCATTCCCTCTTTACTCGCGGGATCTTCCGAATCCTGCGTGATCACGATCTCGCCCGAAATCGGATCCGCCCATATATACAATCCGGGCTTATTGTACGCCTGAATGGAAACATATGCTTCCCCCGTTTTTCCCTCCGGCACATACTTTGCTTCTTCAATCTCCCAAAGCATGTCGTCCGTATCGTCCAGATCGCTCTCCTGCCAAAGAAGCAGATCGATCTTCAACGGGTACAAATAAGCAGACCCCGAATCCTGCTGCGGATTTTTAAAATTGCGATGCGACAAAGGCATGCCGTTACTGTCCGTTATTTTGCTCGCAACCCCCGTCAGACCCGTAGATGTTTCCGCCACGTATTTGATATAGCCGTTTTGGTCAAATTCCAATTCCGCAATGCACGCCACGCGGCGGTATCCGCTCCCATACGGCAGAGAACCGTTATGATAGATCATATATGTACTTCCGCCAAAATCAAATATCGCGGGATGATTCGTATTGGAAGTAGCCGTCGGATCCATCAGAAGATTGCCGTAATCCCAAACAGCTTCCCATAACGTATCGTTCACGCTGTATGCAAGCGCTTCACGCCATCCCGCCGCGTAGAACATATAGAATTTTCCGTTTCGCTCATACAAATACGGTGCTTCCGTAAACGTATTCCCGACCGGGTTCTTGCTGTAACAATCCAGCCGCATGATGTCCCAATCGGCAGGATCCGACGAATCTTTATAACTCGTCTCTCCGCCATAACAAGGCTGCTGCGTCTTACGGTCGATCACTTTTATATCTCCTGTGCCCGACGCACTGCGATCTACGATCTCCAACGCGACCGTATATCCTTCCGCACAATACTCGGTTGTTGCGTCCGTGATCTCGACCTGCGCCATAAAACAATTGCTGTTGCCCCAGGCTATATAGAATTCATCCTTTCCGTCCTTATCCGTATCATAAATCAGTGCAGTCGGATCAATATCGTTCCAGCGCGCTATATCTTTCGTGGCATCATCACGGTTATCCGTCCACGAACTGTACACGAGCGGCTGACTGTAACAGGTAAACGGCCCCATCGGATCTTTCGATACGGCCACCCCGATGCATTGATCCCCGTTTTCATTCGCCGTTACCGACCCCGCAGTCGTATCAGACCAGCAGCAGAACAGGAACCAATAATACCCCTCATACTTTACGACCTGCGCCGCCCATGCGGAATTATAACTCTTGTTTGTCCACGGAACGTCGCGAATATCCATAATGATACTTTCCGCCTTCCAGCTTAAAAGATCCGTCGAAGAATAGCAGATCCATTCCGGCATATTATACTCACCTGTTTTTGAAACATCATGTCCGGCATAAAGATAAACCGTTTCGCCCTCTTCTCCGCTCTCTACCAAAACGGAAGGATCTCCTGCATACGTCAGAACTTCTTTATCGCCTTTTTGCCAAAGCGTGCTCTCCGTATCCCAGGAGGAATCATAACTGCTGTCGCCGACCCCGAATCCGCCGATCGGATTGCCGCCCGTACTTTTTGGAAGACTTACTTCCTGCAATTCAGCCGATTCACTCGCAAACTGCGCCGTAAGGGTAATGCTTGCCTTCACTTTGAATGTATAAGGATTCTGTTCGGAAACGATTTCACCGCCAACCTTCCAACCGATAAAACTCTGCCCCTCCGGTATCGATGCCGTTATCGTGCAAACGGCATTCTCCTCATATTCTCCGCCGCCCGTTCCGCCGATCACGGTTACTGTATATTTCTGCGTTTCACTCTCTTTCTCTTTGGTTCCGCACGCGCTCAAAAAAACCGTAAACACCAAAGCCGGCAGCATTGCTAAAATAAGTAACGTTCTGAAAATTTTCTGTTTCATCTTTGCCCCCACTTCTTACTAATCCGCCAACGCATGCACATCCTCTACCGCGTGCAGCATGCCGATCTCGTCCTGTGAAAGGACTCTGTTATACACGGTCAGATTCGCCGCATAGGCCACTTGGTTCCCGTCCGTACTCCAGTAGGAACGGCCTATCCAATTATCCTGCCCGTTCAAAACCGCATCCAATATTGCTTCAAACTGATCGCCTGCATGGTAAACAGCGGCACCGATACCGCCGTAAACGCGGTTTGTCGCCGCGCTGCTTACATAAAAAGAAACCGTGCGACTATACGGATCGAACACGATTGACGCCGTGATCCACTCACCCGCAATGATCGTACAGAACCGATTCGCCTCCGGATACGTGTCAAACACATCCGAATTATTCAACGTGATGCGAACAGTACCGCTTTCAAACGCAAAGAAAATGCCCGTTCCGTTTTGATAACCATCCCCTGAAGCCTTCGTCCCTAACTGGAATATCCGCGCCCACGGTTTATAGAGCGTTTCCGCATACACGGAAACCGTCATGGTCAGCCCCGTCTGCAACGTCGCTCCCCGCATGGCATCCGCAGGTATCTTGAGTCCCGTTGTGGCGCTTGTCGAAGTGTCCCATCTGTCGCGATCATGCAACGTGTTTTCATCAAACAATTTTGTACCCGTGATCCGCTGTTTCGTCGCCGCAAGAGTTTGCGTAATGTCGGAATAAGAGGTGCCGTTCATAAACCGCACTTTCTCCGAAAAAGCGTTTACAAGGTTTTCTCCGCTTCCCGACAGCGGATACGCCGAAACCAAACCCGCCGTAAGATCGGGTTTCCGATAAAACGCCTTTAACTGCTCCAGCGCGGATTCCAAGGCCTGCGCAACAGCGTCTACTTCCTGCTGCGAAGCCTCAAAATAATTCAAACCGCGCGCATTTTCAAGAGCATGTTCCAGCGCTCCGTAAGCCTCCGACCAACCGACTGCCGACGTATCGTAATTAGATAAGGATATGTTTTCCGCTTCTTCTTTGAGAGCGTTCAGACACGAAAAATCTGCATAGCCCGCATTCACGCCCGCAATCTCTTCCGCTGTCAGCGCCTTTGCGTACAGCGCCACGTTTTTCACGTTCATATCCGCCTGTCCCCAATAATTGTCCGCACAGCCCAGATGAAAATACTCTGCCGTATTGATAAATCCGACCGTATCGTAACTGTACGCACCGCGATCGCCGTCCGTATATGTATAGGTCTCCTGCAAAATACCGTTCAGATAAATTTTAATTGCGCCGCCGTCTGCCGTGAGAATATATTGAGAAAGATTCTGCATGTTCAGAACCCGATCGGGTACGATATCATAATAAGCGCTCGTACTGCCCGTCTCGCCGTTCCTGTTCAGATGAAAGCCGACTCCGCTTCCGCCCACACAGAAAAATTTGGCATCACACAACGTCGGATCCTGCGTCGCAGTAAACCCGAACATCGATTCATACTGGTTGATGAATGCACCTGTGATGGCGACATTTATTACGACGGAAAAGCCTTCGCCCACTTTTCCTTTTAAAGGATTGGAAACGGAATATGCAGCCATGTTTCCGTTCGCCAAAATTCCGCCCGTGATCGTAAGCCCTGTTCCCCTTTCGAGCACAACCGAAGCGCTCCCTTTGCTGACCGCTTTCCATTCACCTGCGTCAAACGCCGCCGAAGTAAAATCGTACGCTGCCGTCGGAATGACGGTCCCGGTTGTTGCACTCAGACCCTCATAATCCAGCCCCGTCGTTTGCCCTGCTTCCTGCCGTGCGCAAGACGCCAGCATCGCACCGGGCAAAACCAGAAGCAATGCCAGCACCGCCGCTGCGATCCTTTGCGGTATTCGCCTTAAATTCATTCAGTTTTCCCTCCATCATATTTTTATAAACAACTAATCTTAAAATCTCTTAGGAAATAACAAAAACAGTTACGCTGTTTTTATCCAATGTATACTCAAACGAGTCTCCGCAGATTTTTAATTTTCTTTCCACGGGGATAATATTATATTTTACCCCCTGTTCCGTTCCGATCTCATTGACAACATTTTCATTTTCATCCGACAACGTGATCACGTTTGCAGAAGTCTTCTGATCAAAATTTTTCAAATCCACACGCAAGTTCTGCTCCGTTCCGCTCGCATTGACAACTTTCAGATAAATCTTTTCATCATCTGCCGTTGCAGATTGGAATACCCTCTCATTCACGCGCCAGACATTCTTTTCATACAAAAAGTTCCAATCTCCGTCTTTACAGAAATACGCACTCATCTTTTTCTTGCCGTAAATAATTTTTAACGTATTCTTTTCCGGAGCGTACCCTACAAATTTATCTTTTCCCATCAGTTCGCATACGGTCCTGATAAAATCGACCCGTTTTTCAAACGAAACATCATACCCTCCATGATTTTTTCCGTATTGGCAACTCATGGAAAAAGCATTGCAATCCAATGTTCCGCGATCTTCCACGCCACGTACTCCGACGGCCACGATAAAGCTCTGCGCCCCTTTGATCCTGCGCATGTCAACTTCTACTTCGCATTCAGAAAAATTCCCGTCCAACCAAAAACCGTTGAATGCATTCGCCTCGTCGATGATCAATTCTCCATTCGCGATTCTGCCCCCCGCGGTGCGCGGATATGCCGCCCAGCCGCCCAAGCCGTCTTTAAAATTATGCCAATATAAAAGTTTACCGTCTTTGATCGACCGAATACGCACTTCCCGTACTGCAACCTGCGTCGAGTTCGCGCCGATCAGTATTCCGCCCGCGTTGTCGTCGTCCGTTCTGCAAACATCCTTTAAAACAAATTTCCCCGTGTTTGCGGCAAACATCTGCTGAACAAAATAATTCGGCGTCCGCATGATATCGCGCGGATTAAACCAAATCAGATCGGGCGTCCACTTATAATTGGCAGTCGACGCAAAAAGCGGCGCATAGCACGTCAGTTTTACCACGTCGCTGTTCCTTTCACAACCCGTCAGAAACGCCGCTTCCGCGATTGCCGAACGCAAATTATTCTCTCCGTTCAGGCGTCCGCGACCGTCGCTCATCGTGTGCATCGCATATTCTCCCATGAACACTTTCGCACCGTTTCGATCATAACAGTCGTACCGCCTAGTATTGTCGATAAACCACTGATAAGAATTGTAGACGTGCTCATCCACGATCATATCCCGATATTTTTCATTGATAATTTTCCAGTTATCGTTCGAATCCTGCGGACGAATGTCCACACCAGCCGTCGTTATTACCGTTATACCAAATTTTTTCAAAAGATCCGTCTGGCTTCCGGCATATTCGTATTGCCGCAGCCCCATCAGGCACGCTGCAAAATTTTCAAAGTATTCTCTGCCCCAGTTCTCGTTCCCGATCCCGACATACTCCAACGAAAATGGCTCCGGGTGCCCCATCCCGGCACGCACTGCTGCCCAATACGCTTCCTCTTTGTCTTCGCTCTCCGTGTTTCCTTTGGCAAAAAACAACAGATCCGCCACATTGTCGATCACTTCTTCTTTGAACATCTTCGTTCCGGGTATGATCCTGCGATATCCTTCACCGCGCTGTTCGCCCACGCGGATCTGACAAAGCAAACCGCAATGCACGACTGGTAACGGTGCCATTTTCAAATCTTCACACAGGCAAAAATATTCATAAAAACCGATCGCGTATGATTGCATGTATCCCCATGTGTTTGCAATCTGCCGCCGCTTTTCCAACGGGCCGACCGTTCCGCGCCAACGATACTGATTTTCGAAAACCTCATCACCCTCCACGACACAGCCGCCCGGAAAGCGTAAAAACGAAGGATGACATTCCTTCAATACCTGCACGATCCGCGGCGAAAGTTTTCCGTTCCTGTATTTGTCCGGATCTCCCCAGACGTCTTCCGGTAAGAGCGAGACATAATCCACACCGATCCTGCCTTGACCGCGGAAAATGATCACCAGCCTGCCCATTTCCGTTTTCAATGCATTTACCGAACAACAAACTTTCTTCCACGTTCCGCCGTTCCCCGAAAGAACGATCTCCGATTTTGTCGTCAGTTCTCCATTCTTGCCGCGAATATAAACCTCCGCCGTACCTTCAAAACCCAAAGGCTTTACCCACATACTGAAATGGTATGTTTTCCCTTTATCCAGCGCCATGCCGTAATTATTCCAGCCGCCAACCGCATAACCGGGATTTTCCAATCGGTAAAATCCTCCGATGCACAACATAAGATAAGACGGATTCGAGGGAGCAATACCGCCTTCTGTACTGATATTGTGCGAGCCCGCGCCCTTTATATCCCAATATTTATCCTTCATCTGCCTTAACTCTACAGGCACCGTACAATTGTGCGCATCGTAGGAAAAATATTCAAACTCAAACGAATTGTTGATGACCATTTCCGCATTTAACCCACCGTCCGCAGACTGATTAATGTCCTCAAAAAACAATCCGTATAAATGATCGCTGACCGCGATCCCTTGCTTTTTCTTGTCCAATGTATACCGAATCATCCGCATGCTCCCTTTCTTTGTTAGCTCAATTCTACCATACAAACCCCATCAAGTCAATGCTGATTTGAAAATAATTTTAATATTTTTTGCATTTTTCTAACTTTTTTTGAGCGAAACGATAACCTATTAGTCTAAATTTATACAAAAAAGGACGAAACATACTCTGTTTCGTCCTTTTTTTGAAATTTTTGTTGATTTTTAGTTCTAAAGCAGCTTTTTCATTCTATTTTTTTCAAAATACCGTTTTCCATTAGCAGCCTTGTCTCAGCAGCCGAAGCCAATCCGGAGCGAAAAGCAGTTGCACAACCGGCCGCTACCCCCAGCGACAACGCCTGTCTGTCGTTCGCACCGCTTTCCTTTGCCGCAAGAAATGCCGCCAACAAAGCATCCCCGGACCCGACCGTATCTTTGACACATCCGAAATAAGATGCCGCCCTTTCTTTTTTACCCTGGTCCGACATAAAAATTGCGCCGTCCTCACCTAAACTGACGATCACATTTCTTGCTCCCATCCGTATCAACTCTTGTGCCAATTCATATGTCTGAGAACAGTTTTCGACCATAACACCGAAAAGCTCGCTCAGCTCTTCTCGGTTCGGCTTTACAAGCCATGGTCTGTACTTTAAAATCCCTTTCAATAAACGTCCCGCCGTATCCGCAACAATACGCAAATCTTTCCCTTGCAATGATTCCAAGATATACGAATAACTCTCTTGTGAAAGAGATGAAGGAACACTGCCTGCCAATACGACAACCGAATTTTCCGGTACCTGCACCAGTTTTTCGACCAACCGATCCAGATCCTTTTGCGTAACTTCCGGTCCGGCACCGTTAATATCTGTCTCAGACTTTTTTTCACGCACCTTAACGTTGATACGCGTCAACCCTCTTACCCGCAAAAAATCATTTGCTATTTTGTCCTGATCCAAAAATCTGCACAGCATCTCCCCAGTCTGCCCGCCGACAAAACCCAATGCCGTCGTCTCGACCCCAAAGCTATGCAATACCGCGGAAACATTGATCCCTTTACCTCCCGCATGCAACTCTTCCCGTTCCGACCAGTTTATCTCGCCATGATTGATCTGTTCCGTGTAAATCCTGTAATCAAGCGCAGGGTTCATTGTAACGGTATAAATCATTTCAACTTTTCCCCCTCAGCATCTAAAACGCACTGTTCTTTTAAATATTCTTCCAGTATCCCTGCTGCGCACGCACATAATTGAGGGCAAGGACGCTTTTTATAATATTCCGCCGTTCTTTCCTCCGCCTGAGGAGAACAGTCTGTTTTTACCCCCGATAATAGTTCACGACAGATAATTGAACCGTTCATCTCTCGAAACCGTGAAGCCAGCTCCTGTTCCCGCGCATACAACTCCGATTTTTCTTTTGTCGTCGGAGTCTTTGCATTATAAAAGATAAGTCCCGCAATCATCATCATCCCGGATACCGTTCCGCAGATTTCCCGCATTCTGCCGACCCCACCGCCAAACGGAGCGCTCATACGCAGCAAATCTTCTTCGCTTATCCCCGTCAGATCTGAAAACGCCAAAACAACCGACTGCGCACAATTCAAACCTTTTTTAAAATTTTCTTCCGCTCTCTCCGCCCTGTTCATGCTTTTCTCCTGAATCTGCCAATTGGATTTTCAAAAAAACCTTGCTTTATCAAAAATCTATGGTATAATGAAATCATGATTGATATCTTTTATACATACAATTCAATTATCTCAGATGATTTTATCAAAATGATCCTTACGCAATATTATAATATAACAAATCCGATCATTTGTAAATCGTTTAACGGTAAACCTTTTATCGACGGGAGAAAAATTCACTTTAACCTCACCCACAGCAAACAGATCACCGCTCTTGCCGTCGGAAAAAAACGCGTCGGCATTGACTGCGAATCTTTAACCGGTAAAGCCAGGCCTGCCGTTTTAAACAAGTTCTCCGATCGAGAAAAATCCGAAATCCTCAGCGTCGGCGACTTTTATACACATTGGACCGCCAAAGAAAGTTATATAAAATTTTTCGGAGAAACTCTTGCCAATCTTTGGAGAAAAGTCGAATTCTACCGCGGGCATATTTATCTGCGAGGCGAGCTCACTGACGCTCATATCACGCAGTTTGAAATAGATAATTATGTATTCAGTATCTGCGGAGATTATTCAAAGTTTAATCTTCATAAGATCTGAAGCAGTCTTTTAAAATTGTGCCGTATTTGTCTGAGCCGTCATTTTTATTTGCAAGTCTTTTTTATCCAATCATTACAGGTTTTACACGACTTATACAATTTACCGAAAAAAACAGCAAAGCCTTCTTTGGCTTTGCTGTTTTTTATATTAAATTTCGGTTCAACGCCCATCTCCTGCCCACACGACAAACACTTTCCGAAAATCTGAATATCAAAATTCCGCATTGAGCCGTGAAAAACAAAAAAAGCACCCGAAAAAGGTGCTTTTCTGGCGCAGAGAAAGGGATTTGAACCCTTGTTACCCTTATGGGGGTAAACACGATTTCGAGTCGTGCGCGTTCGACCGCTCCGCCATCTCTGCATTCTTGCTTGCCATTTCTGACAAGCCTCTATTGTTTTAACCACTGTTTTATATTATAACTCTTTATTTTACATTTGTCAATCTTTCGGGCAAATGTTTTACACACAAAGTCGTTAAAATTCCGACAATTATTCCCGCCGCCAGACTGAATCCTCCGACAAACGGCAACTGAACATACAAAGAAGGCGCTTCCATGATCAAAACCGCAACACTCGTGCGCGCTATGTTGCTCAAAATTGCGCCCGCAACACTCACGGAAACAAGACTTACTTTCGGAAATACAGCCGCATACAATCCTGCCATAATAAGATATGCACACATACTCCCCGCCAAATTGAATACAATTGCAAAACCACTCCAGGATATCAGTCCTGTCAAAAGGTTTTTAGCCAAAACAAATACAAATGCTTTCCCCGCCCCGTAATAAATGATCACAAGCAAGACAAAAACATTCGCCAGCCCGATTTTTACATACGGAGCTACAGGCAGCAACGGCGGAATCAATGATTCTATCAAAAATACGATACTCGCTGCCGCAAGCATAATTCCGAGAATGGAAATTTCCCGTGCCGTTATCTTTTTCATACGTCCGTTTCCAACCCCTTGCCTCGAATTTCTATACGCAGATCATGCGGCACGCAAATAATCTCGCCCCAACTGTGCGCTCCTAAATGTTCGCAGGTATGATCCGGACAGTCTGCCCCGCTTACGCGGACTGTCCCCCCTTCCACCGAAATTCTGTTATAGCTCTTATACCCGTTCGAATCGTTGTATTTTTCCACAATACCTTCACCGTTTTCTATATAAAAAATATACTCCGCATCCGTATCCAGCAAAGCGCTGAAGATCTGCTCACCTCGGTAAAAAACATAAAAAGTATCCCCTTTTTCCTTCGGGGTCAGAAATGCGACAAGCACAAAAAAAACGATCAGCAGAAGCGCCGCCGCAAATACGGCGACGTCTCCCCAAACAAAATATTTCTGTCTTTTAATCTGATCTATTTTTTCGTCCCTGTTCATATGATTTTAACCGTTTCTTGCCGCAAGTAATTCTATATACTCTCTTTCTTTCTCGCAAGGAACAACTTCATCTTTTGCCGCGGAAATCTCGGTATATGTGAAAACATTCTCGACTTTATCGGTCAAGGAAGGATTCGTCAACTGCGCATATTCTTTTGGCTGCAAAACGGTATACTCACCGACCGTATAATAACAAAAATCTGAAGTGATAACGACCGCTCCTATTCCGTATTCCTTCCATAACAACTCATAAAACGATAAAGCTTGCGTTAAAGGCATACAAAAACCTGTCGTTGAATACGCATCCGCCAACGCACCCGCATGCGCGACCGATAACGGAACCAATACCGTAATGCTGATCACCCCGTTATCCGAAGGCCGACCTGTAGCGGGATCCAAAATATGCTTGTATATCTTGCCGTCATAAACGTAATAACGATAGTCATCCGCACTCGTGCTGACTGCAACATCCGAAAGCCCCGTAAAATACAGTGCTCCTCCGGAACTCAATCCGCCCGTTATTTCTTTTCGCGGATTTTCCAGCGTTGCCGTGTATCCCAACCCTGCCGAGTCGTTTTGTTTTTCGCCTGCCAGTACCGAATTCGACATAACGGAAAATGTTCCCTGAACCTCACCGTAGCGCTGCCGCAGAAGTGCCAAAACACAATCACTCATGTATCCCTTCGCAATCCCGCCGAAGTCAATGCGCGTCTCAGCATTTTTCTTGACAATTTCTCCGCTCTCCGCCCTGTAAATGTCATCAAATTGAGATTTTTCCAAACACGCATCAATTTCATTCTGCGGCGGCTCCTGCCTCGGCTGCGTATAGCGATCGGCATATTCTGGCGAAAAACCCCACAGCTCACTCAAATTATACAGCGCAGGAGAAAACGCCCCGTTCGTTTGCCTATACAGCTCTTTACTTAACGAAAAAAGATCCGATGTGTATTCACCCGTCTGAATTTTTTCTCCTGCATCCGCGGCATTGATGCGCGCGACGCTTCCGCTTTTCTCCGTGCTGACATCGTCTTCAATCGAGTTCAGCATCTTTCCCACTTCGGCTGAAACCGAACGGATCTCGTTATTATCCAGTTTTTGCCCTCCGGCATAGAAATTAGATGAGATCGAAAATTCCACAAAATAATATTCGGTTTCATCCGCACTGCATGCGCAAAAACATAAAATTGCCGCACTCAGCAGAAAACAGAGCGCCCGTCCGAAAAATTTAACGATCACCGTAAAAAATCAACCCCAATGTTCCCGGCCCGCAATGCGACGCAATCACCGGCCCCACGATCTGATAATCGATCGTGATGTCCTGGCCGAACTCATTCTTCAGCGCCTCTACAAACGCATCACCTGTTTGCGGACAATCCGCCTGCAAAACTTCGATTCTGTAATCTTTTACATTGCAGTTATGTTCATGCATTAAACGGATAAATTCAGCAAAAACACGCTTTGAACCCTTGATTTTACCTACGCTTTGCAAAGACCCATCCTCTACAATGGAGATCATCGGTTTAATTCCGAGGAGCGAACCGAGTGTCGCCGTGAGCGCAGAGATCCTGCCGCCGCGTTTCAGGTATACAAGATCATCCACCACAAAATATACGATCGTATGGTCGCGCAGGTTTGTCAGATATGCATCCAGCTCGTCCATCGTGGCGCCCGCGCGGTATTTTTCCGCCGCATAACGCACCTGAAACCCGCTGCCTAAACTGATCGCTTTCGTGTCAAATGTGCGAATCTCACGATCCGGATATTTCTCTTTCAGCTTCGCGATCGCCTTGTCCATGCTTTCAAATGTCGCCGAAAGTTTGTGAGAAAAGGTAATGTAATAAATGTCTTTTCCCTCTTGCAGTACCGGTTCAAAATAATCTATATAGTTTTGTTCGTTGATCGCAGAAGTCGTCGGGACCGCTCCCGCACGCATACGATCATAAAAATGTTTGAAATCCGTTTTTTCTCCCAAATCATAATAGTACTCTTCCCCGTCCAGCACATACGGCATGCGGATCACTTTTAACCCGTATTCCTTTGCAGTCGTATACCACAGCTCGCAATTCGAATCGCAAAACAACTGATACATTCGTAACTCCTTCCCTTTTCTTATAATTGTAGACGTACTCTCACCAAAGTACATTGTCATTATACTATATGACGCCGAGCTTTGCAATCGATTCAAACAAATTCAAAACTTTTTGTGGACAATTTTTCTCAATTTGTCTTGTTCCAACAACCAACAATTAAAAATCACGCCGATCACAAAACAAATCATCAGCAGATACAGCCACAACAGAAAAACAATCAGAAATACCGCCGCGCCGTATAGCCTTTGCATCGAACCGAAACTTGCGTATACCGAAAATCCGAACGACGCAAGTCCTCCCAGCAAAAGCGTCAGCAGACTCCCCCAAACCACATTCTTTACCCCGATCCTGTACGGACAGATATATAAATTCAGCAATATAAGCAGTCCGAACACAAACACCCCGAACAATGCATACACTGCTACCTGCGCGATAAAAGACGGGAATAATCTCTGCAACAAAGCATTCCCCAACAAAAAAAGAATTACCCCGAAGATAAACAGAATCATCACAATAAAGAGCAAAACAACCGCCGACAGCCTTATCAGCAATCCGCCCTTCCGCCTGCCGAATTCATATATAATTTCTCCGCTTCGGCGCATATGGTAAAACAAATTCGTAGACGAATACAAGGTGGTCGCCAGTAATACAACGGACGCTCCCGCCGTGGCGCTTTGCGCCGCATCCCTGAGATATAAAAATACGTCTTTTACTTCGGAAAAAATCTCCAGCTCCAAAAGCTGCGTATAATCGATGTTCAGCTTTCCGAACAGCAGAGTCAGCCAGAATAAAAAAGGCACCACCGACATGACAAGGAAAAATGCCATAGTCCCTGCCAAAGTCGTATATTTTTTTGCCGATAAATAAGAAAACGCACCGCGTACTTTTTCATAGGCATCTTTTACCTGACTGCTGCTCTTCATAAATTTATTTTATGCAGTTTGCCGCGGAAAATTTATCCGAAGCTTCAGTTTTGCCGTCTTTTTTT
>CASEWU010000048.1 GCA_949291725.1 uncultured Bacillota bacterium | reverse complement strand
CAACGTCTTATACTTCTGCCCCACATCGTTCAAATTGTACTGTTCGAGCAGTCCCGTTCCGAGATTATACTGGAAAATTTCCAAAGCGAAACTTGCCAAATAGTCCGCAGTGTTTTCTACAAATACAGTAATGCCGTTTGCCCCGGACCAATCCGTTGCATCGCGGCGCCCAAAGTTAAAATGAACCCCTGCATATGAGTTGTTGCCGGCATCATACATGGCAGAATCAATGTTATAGGAGAGCGCCGAGCCTTCCGAACCGCCGCTTACAATCGAATAATCGGATTCCTGTCCGGAAAGATAGAATTTTTTGAAAAGTTCCTCATCTGTCCGCTCACTGCCCACGTTCGAGAAAGCATTCTGATCAAACGAAAAACTTTCGATAATTTTCATGTCTCCTTTTTCGGCGCAAACTGCATTGTACTGCGTAACGAACGCTTCAAATACATTATAGTCTTCCTGCGTAGCCGACCGCAGTTCTCCGACAACATTGCCCGTCAATGCTTCAAGCGAGAGGTCTGTAACCTGCAAAGCAGTAAAATCCGCGAGTTCTTCTGTCTGCGTCACACCGCCCGACCCGTTCACCGTCACACACGAGGCGTCAAACAAATACAGACAAGTGCCGTCCGCAGCCCAAGTATCGCCAGAGGCAAAATTGCTGTTTGCTGCAGCCGTGAATGTCATCGAAACGGAAGAAATGGAGTCGATTTCTGCGCCTGCACCAAAGTTAAGGGAGGAAAACGGCAAAACAATTTCTCCAAAAAACATATACGGAATCTCAAGCGTTCCCGCCTTGTTCCATTGCAAACGTGTTTCTATCGTCGCCGATTGTGCGTTTGCAGAAGGATAAGCATAACATGTCACTGTACCCGTCGTTCTGCTCCACTCATATTCCGTATTTCCGGAAGTAATCGAGATGCTCACAGGTAAACTATAATGATAGGTATTTTTCAGAAACACTTTCAGCGAGAGAGCATCGCCGGTAACCTGTTTCGGCTCCGGAAAATCATATCGGATCTCTTCATTGCCCTCAAGTTTTCCTTCCGCCTCATAGATGAGCGGCGTTGTGCCCTGTGCCGATACGCCGAGCGAACAAATAGAAATACCTGTTGCCGCCAGCATCGTTACAGCAAGTAATGCAGAAATGATTTTTTTCTTCATTTTCCTCCTCCTATACAATATTTTGATCAAAGAAAGCGTCGCAAGAGAAAGCACTTTCAAAGTTCCGAATTTTTATATTTTAGACATTGCCCCGACAATTGTATTCAAAAAAAAATCCATAAATTTATCCCTGTCGAATTCAGCCGCATAAGATACGACAGGTAAATTTTCGGAATCCGAACAGTATGTAATCGCCCTATGCGGCCCTTCTGTCGGGATTATAAGTCCGCTCGTTTTATAAGTACAAAACCCTCCCACTACTTCTGCAATAGTCAAAACATCATGCATAGTAGGCTTGCGACCGGGATGCGTTTCTATCCATTTGCGAAGCATGGCGTTCAATATCCGTGTTTCCGGTCCCGATTCCCTCATAATGGCTTTTATATCGCTTTCATCTAAATAAGTATAAGCGGTAACATCTATACCGACGAATTTCATCGGTACGCCGGCAGCGAGAACGGTTGCGGCGGCTTCAGGATCACAACGTATATTCCATTCCGCTTTATCAT
>CASEWU010000047.1 GCA_949291725.1 uncultured Bacillota bacterium | reverse complement strand
TTGACATTATTTGTTGTTTCGGCTAAAATAGAAGCAATTAAGTAATCAGAATAAACAGTACTGAAACTTTTTGCCGGGGCGGTATATATTCTGCATATAAAAAATATCTCAACCACAAATTCTTGTGATTGAGATATCCTGGCAGGGGAGACGCGATTATCCTGAAAGGCTAAAATTGCATAAAAACAGGCGAAAAAGCCTCAAAAACGCTTAAAAATGGCGTTTTTGAGGCTAAATTTTTTTAAAATTTTCAAATTTTCTAAAAATTTTAGGGCAACTATATTATTGGAGTAAAAGTTTATTAAAAAAAACTAATTTTAATTAAAACTTTAACTAGTATTGACATTTATATTACATGCTTTTATAATAGAAATAATGGTAAATTATGATAGAAAAAGCATTTTGAATAATTACTGAAAGTATAAATTTTCAAAGGGGATAAAGGGGATATATAGGGTGTCTTCGCTCAGATGCATTTAAATTCTATTTATGCTCAAAAATTTTTTTGTAACTTAGATCGAATGAAAGAGATATAAAGTCAATTTTTGCAAGGCGCTTTCCTTAAAAATTAATAATGGTTGGTTTTGTGATCTTCAAAGGGAAGCTCAATAGTTTCTAAAAATAATACTATATAAATTTTAAGCAAAGTAATAACAACAGAGGAAAATCTATGATAGATAAAATTAGAGGGATTAGCATACAAGGTAAATGTTTTTTAAATGAAACGAAGTTTATTTTTTTTAGCAAACCAGAAGATAAAATTAGTTTGGTTTACGGCAAAAATGGAAGTGGTAAAAGCACTATTTCTGAAAGCGTAAAGGTTGCAGCAGATAATGGATATTCTGCTGAATTAAGTGCTACATTTATAGATGAGAATCAACACAAACTTGCATTATTGACGCCGGAGAAAAAACTTTAAAAGTTTATGGGAAATGGAATGAATCCGAGACTGTTTCGGGAATCAGCGAAAACATTAATTTTTTCGCAGCAGAATATTTGACACCGGAAGGAGAAACAGACGAGGCGTATTTTGAAAGATTGGAATACGAAATTGACTTTATTCTCAGAATATCTCTTAACGACGAAGAAGAAATTGTTCAGGATATTGCGCAGGTAGAGATTAACGGTATCAAGTACAGTTACCTTGTGAATACTATCCGGGCTACATAAAGGATATGTTTGTTGACGGGAATTATTTGTACGTTATTTATACAGACGGGTTATGGAATTCAACTTATACCGGCTATAAATTAGATATGGCTACAGACAGTATTGATTCAAACTTTACGGTAAACGGATTGCTAATCGGTGTTTATAATTCGTATAAAGTTGTAAAAACTAACGGCAGAATTTCGGTTCTTGACGATAAAAATGAAACTGTTTATTATTATGACCCGTCAGATTATGAGTATGGTTTCGATACAAAAATATATGGCGATAAACTTTATATCTGCTTTTCAAACAAATATAATTCTTCAAATACTGTAATTGTAATTGACCTTACAACCTTTGCAAAGGTTTTGAGAATCAAAATTTGTCATTCGATTTAGAAGTTGAAGACAGTATATTTGTCAACGGCATGATTATTTCCGAATACTATATTTATGATATTGAAACTTTCGGGATTATTGGAAGTTATGAAGGAAATGTCCAGTTTGTATTAAACGGTTATCTGTACACAAGTCAAGGAATTTACGACCTTACAACTCTCAGAAAAGTTTACAATTTTAAATATAATGGCTATGCTTTTGATGCGCTGATAATTGTCGGAGATAAAGTGTACGTGTCACGAGAAGGACAGTATGGGAAATACAGAAGAGTTCTTTTACCCTAGTAATTTAATAACACAAGAGCGGAGGCTTTTTTGCCTCCGCTCTTGTGTTATTAAAACCGAATTGACCAAGATTTGAAGATAATCTATTTTAATGTGAAGCACGGAATTGATTTTTTTACGTGTTAATTTGGTTATGCAACAGAGATCAGTAAATTTAAGATTTTGTTGATTTTTTTAGAGCTGTATGATAATATGAATACAATGTATTAATTTTATACGGCAGGAGGCAGGTAAAATGGTTGCGTCGTTTGTGAGTGCAAAATGGATTGCGGGGTACGGGCGTATTATAGAACGGGGATATGGACAGCTCAGTCCCGCATTGATGTTTGCAAAGAAATTTTATATTGATAGTGTAACGATTAGAGAAGTGGAAATTTTGATATCCGGGATCGGGTGTCATGAAGTTTTTTTGAACGGTCATAAAGTCCATGACGATGTTTTATCCCCGCAATTCACAGCTTATGACAAAAGGGTTTTGTTTTGCAGATATGATTTGAAGAATTTTATAAAACAGGGGAAAAACATCATAGCTGTTCGGGTGGGAAACGGTTTTTACAATCAGCCGACGGAAGATACCTGGGGCTTTTGGTGTGCCGCGTGGAGGGATAATCCGAAGCTGATTGCCGAGATTTTTGTGAACGAAGAAAGCGTTTGCGCAACTGACGGCTCCTGGCGGATGAATCTGCACGATCCCTGTATTCATAACGCGGTCAGAACAGGAGAATATTATGATGCGCGAAAGGAAACGGATTGGGAAGGAGAATTTGAAAGCTGGGAACAAGCGGCGGAAGTAAACGGGCCGGGTGGTTTGCTGCAAGAACAGGAAGCGGAACCGATCAGGATAATAAGGCGTCTTCATGCGAAACGAATCATAAAAAGTGCCGCGGGATGGATCTATGATTTTGGAGAGAATATATCCGGATTTTGCGAACTTTCCATGAACGGTGAGGCAGGCCAAACTGTTCGAATACGTTACGCGGAAAAGCTGCATGGTGCGGAATTGGATATGAGCAACGTTGATTGCTATGTGAAAGGGTTTCCTTTTGCGACGGACGAATATACATTCAAAGGCGGCGAAAAAGAAGTCTGGCATCCGTCTTTTGTCTATCATGGTTTTCAGTATGCAGAAGTGAGCGGCGGCGGGAGCGGAAAAGTTTCGGAGCTTACGGCATTGGAGGTGCATACGGATTTAAGGCAGAAGGGGGAATTTATCTGTTCAGACGATTTGATCAACTGGATTGTGGAAGCGGGGAACCGTTCTTTTGTGAATAATATCCACGGAATATCCGAAGATTGTCCGCACAGAGAAAAAAACGGTTGGACGGGAGATGCTGCCGTATCCTGTCATCATGCAGTGTTCCGTTATGACATGAAAAATTTTTATTTAAAATGGCTTGCGGATATCTGCGATACTCAAAGGGAAGACGGGCAGATCTGCTGTATAGTTCCCACTTCCGGCTGGGGGTATAATTGGGGGAACGGGCCGGCATGGGATAGTGCGCTGTTTTTCTTGGCGGATGCTTATTATGTGGAGACTGGGGACGATTGTTGTTACAGGCTTGTTTACGACGCGGCAAAAAAATATTTGAGCTATGCACGTACGCGGGAAAGGGAAGGATTGGTTTGTTATGGATTGGGCGACTGGTGTCCGCCTGCCGTCAAGGATTTAAAAATAATGTCCAATGAATTGTCCGATTCCTGTTATTATTATAAGATGCTTGAAATAATGGCGAGAATGGCAGAAGTTTTGGGGCGGAAAGAGCGGGATTTTTATCGGCAAGAGGCAGATCGGGTTAAAAGGAATATCCGTGCAAAATATATCAAAGGGGAAACGGTTGACAATGACAGCATCGGCGCAATGGCGGAAGTGCTGTATTTTCGCATTGTTGAGGGAGAGCAGGCCGAAAAGATTACCTGTAAACTGAACGGTGCGGTTTGTGAAAGTGGGTACGGATTTTATTGTGGGATTTTGGGTGCAAAAGCCGTCTTAAACGCCTTGACTGATTTCGGATACGAAAAGACTGCTTTGAAAATGTTACAGAATGAAGAATATCCGTCATATGGATATTGGAGGAAAAACGGAGCGACGACTTTCTGGGAAAATTGGGAGGCAGATATCGGATCGCGGAATCATCAAATGTACAGCGAAGTTTTAAATTGGGTTTACAGAAACATTTTGGGGATCAAAAATAAGGGGATCGGATACGATAAATGTGAAATCAGTCCATGTGTTTTTGCTGATCGATGTTTTGTCCGAGGCGGCACGGAAACGCGGTACGGAAAACTTTCGGTTGAATGGGAATACGTGGATGGCGTTTTTAAGGCAAAAATACGCATACCAGAAAATGTACATGCTGTAATGAGACTTAACGGGAAAGAAATTTGTTTGAAAGCCGGAGAAAATAATATCAATTTTTGTTAAATCCCGGAGTCTTGCAGCACTTTGCCGTGCGTATAACAAAAGAAAAAATATCGCTTGCTTTTGAAGGAGGAAAGAAAGTTAACGGAAAAATGCGGGCCGCCGTTCGGCGGCCTGCATTAGGTAAGAAAAAAGCAGACAAGTGTGGGAAATTGTCGAAGAACTGAGAAAAATGTTTGTTTTTTAGATTAATGAAATTAAGGACAGAGAAAAAGAGCCTATTCGGTGGTGCCGAATAAGCTCTTTTTTATAAAAAAATTTCTTGTTGAAAAATGATGCTGTCGGCAGTTTCGTTTGTGGTGAATTTTGGGTATATCTTTTTTCGTAAAGGAGAAAACGACCCTTAAAAAGGAAAAATATTGTTAAATAAATTAAAAAATTATGTTAAAGACAAAGAAAATTTTTTCTGATATACTTGAATTGCAAAAAATCAGAAATGGCGCAGAGGAGGAGTTCTTATGGATAAAAAATACTGTATTGCGGTCATTGGGTGCGGAAGGATTGCAAACAATGCACATTTTCCGTCTTTCAGGGCTTTGGGAAATGTACGGGTTAAGTATGCCTGTGATATTATTGAACATAAGGCGTTGAAAATAAAATCGGAATATGATTTTGTAGAAAATGTTATAACCGATTACAAAGTAGCCTTATCTGATCCGGAGGTTGAGGCTGTTTATGTTTTGACACCCAATTATGCCCATTATGTTATCACAATGGATGCGTTGAAAGCGGGGAAGCATGTGTTTTGCGAAAAGCCTATCACGGTCAACTATAAACTTTCTTTGGAGATGGCAAAAGAGGCGAAGAGGCAAGGGAAACTTCTGAACATTGGGGTATGCAATCGATACAACAAGTCTGTGGAGCTTCTTGAAGAGATGAACCGTAAGGGCAAATTCGGGACGATTTACCATGTATACTGTTCGTTTAGAAGTTATCGCTGTATTCCTGGATTGGGAGGCGCGTTTACGACAAAGGCGCAATCTGGGGGTGGAGTCTTGATCGACTGGGGAATTCATTTTTTGGATCTGATCTTGTACATTCTCGGTGGAGCGAAAATAAAGACCGTTACTTGTGATGCCTATAACGAAATCGGGAAAAACATGACGGATTATAAATATTTGGACATGTGGGCGGAGGACACGAAAGATCTGAAGGGAACGAATGATGTTGAAGATCTGATTTCCGGATATATCCGTACGGATAAGGCATCGGTTTCGTTTAATGGAGCGTGGGCGCAAAACATCGGTGAAGACGAAATGTTTATTGATTTTCTTGGCGATAAAGGTGGTGCCCGGCTCAAGTATGGCGGAATGTTCGAGTTCTATACGACGGGGGACGAAGGTGAATTGCAGAAAATTGAATACAAATACAATATTCCGAATCATATGGAAATGGAAGATAAGGCATTCTTAAAAGCGACGAGAACGGGCGAACATACAAAAACGTACGTAGATAATATTCTTGAATCTGCCAGGTTATTAGATGCGTTGTATCAATCGGCAGAGAAGAGAGAAGAAATTAAGTTTTAAAAGGAAAGCGTATGAAACACGGAATGATTATTATAGGTTTCGGAAACCAAGGCGAATGGCATTATGAAAACATACGAGACAGGATTCCGGACATAGCGGTGATCGGAGCGTATGATATTCGCCCCGAAAGAGGAAAAGTGATCGAAAAAAACGGCATAAAAAATTTTTCGTCAGCAGAGGAGGCACTTGCTTGCAAAGAAGCGGATATGGTTTTGATTGCGACTCCGAACAATTTTCATAAAGATTACAGCATAGCGGCGATGAAAGCAGGCAAAAACGTAGTCTGTGAAAAGCCCGTATGTATGAATACTGCGGAATTGGATGAAGTCCTGCGTGTTGCGGAAGAGACGGGAAAGGTGTTTACTGTGCATCAAAATCGGCGCTGGGACGCTGATTATCGGGTGGTCAAAAACATCATAGACAGCAATTTGGTCGGCAAACCGTATTATATTGATTCGCGCTTGTTCGGATGCAAGGGGCTTCCGGGGGATTGGCGGAGCGCGAAAGTTTCGGGCGGAGGAATGATGTACGATTGGAGCGTGCATCTTATCGATCAAATGATAGACTTGGTGCATAGCCGTCCGGTGGATGTTTTTGTTGATGCCGTTAATGTAATGTTTAAAGAAGTCGATGACTGTAATAAGATTATTGTGCGGTTTGCGAATGGTGTCAGGTATCAGATCGTGGTGGACAGTTGGTGTTATATCGGAGAAAACAGATGGCATATCAGCGGCGATGACGGGACTGCTTTGGTTCCTATTTGGGGTTCGACGGAGGGGAAAGTCATCAAAGCGAACATCAAGAAAATAAATTGGGAGCACGGTTTTGTTTTTACGGCGAATGGTCGTTCGAGTACGATGGCGCCGCGTCCGGTGGAGGATTTAAAGGAATTTGAGGCGCCGATCCCCGAGCTTCCGAAATGGGAAGAGTTTTATCAAAATTTTGTTGCTGTTGTGGAGGGGCGAGAAAAATTGTTGATCACCCATGAAGAAAATCGGATCGTGATGAAGGTTCTGGACGCATGTTTCCGTTCCATGTCGAGCGGAAAGGTCGAGAAAGTTGACGATTTAGGAAGGTGATCCATGAAAATCGGAGTTGTGACGGATTGCTTAAAGTTGCCTTTAGAGCAAGCACTTTTGACAGCTCGTCGGCTGGGGATTGACGGTGTGCAGATATATGCCACGACGGGGATATTCAATCCGGAAGAATTGACGAGCGAACGCAAAGAATTCTACAGAACTTTGCTCAAGGAAAACGGCCTGGAAATCTCCGCGCTTTGCGGGGATATGGGCGGATACGGTTTTGAAATAGAAGCGGACAATGCAATACGGATCAGAAAAACCAAACGAATTTTAGATTTGGCACAGGAATTTGGAACGAGTATTGTTACCACGCATATAGGGGTCATACCCACAGATACGGAAAATCCAAGATTTTCCGTGATGTTAAAAGCGATGAACGAGTGCGGCAGATATGCTTACGCCAAGGGCATGACATTAGCAATAGAAACGGGGCCGGAAATGGCAAATACTCTCAAAAAGTTTCTTGATAAGACAGACGGTGGCATAGGCGTAAATTTGGATCCTGCAAATTTTACCATGGTAACGGGGCAGGATGCGGTGGAAGCGGTCGAGATACTCAAAGATTATATCGTGCATACGCACGTAAAAGACGGGCGGAAGCTGGATGCGGATCTGGATCCGGAAGCGGTTTATCATGCGTTTGCGGTCGGAGGGGTGGAAGCGCTCAATGCCTGCAAAGGGTTTGAGGAATTGCCTATCGGTCAAGGCGATGTGGATTGGAAGCGGTATATTGCGGCTTTGAAGCGTATCGGATATAACGGATATCTCACGATTGAGCGAGAAGCAGGCGAAAATCCCTATGAGGATATAGAGGGTGCAATCAAGTTTATCCGAGCGAATTTGTGAGGACAATGAAGGAGGAAAAATGGCAAAGACTACAAGGCTGAGTATAATTTTGCTGCTCGTTTTATTCATGCTTTTTACTCTGTGCGGTTGTGCAACGTTGGAAATAGATTTGAATAAGGACGGATCAGGCAGTGCGGTTCTCACGATATCGCGGGCAGCTCTGTCCGAAACGGGTATTGAAACGGAAGACGAGCTCAAAGCGGCAGTGGACGAATATTTAAAAGCCTACAACACGGATTGGACGATCGTTCAGGTCAAGTTGAACAAAGTCAGTCAAACGGATGAAGCTTTTATTTTGGATTTCAAATTGGCGAGGATACAAAACCTGAAATATGTGGGCAGGTATGAACTGGAAGCGGGGAAAGATTTTGTAGAAAATTCAAATACGCGGAGTCTTTTAAAGAAGTGGGGGCAAGGTCAATTTGAGACATTGGAATATGCGAACGGGAAATTGGTCTCTTCTTTGGCGGAGGGAATATCGATCCGACCGATAAATTACGAGTCTGGGGAGGCGATGGAAGCGGATGCATTTTTGGACAGCTGTTTGGCGGGCACTGATTTAAAAATTTTCACTTTTTTGAATTATGATGTGGAATTTATAGAAAAGGTGTCGCTCAATCTTCCGGGGAAGGTCAAATATTACAGTTCGGAAAACATGGAGATCACGAACGGCGGGAAGACGGTTGTGATTTATCCTACGGAATTTGAAATTTCCACGCTGACCGCGGCAGACGGAACGATAGAAAAGGAAACGAAAACCGCATCCAATTTTGTGGGGTATGTCGTTTACGAAGAATCTGTTTCAATAGGAATGATCGCTGCGCTTGCATGTTTGGCTTTGGGAATAGGGGTGCTTGTATTTTTTGCGATCAAAAAGAAGTGGTTACAAAAATTCTTAAAGAGCCGCGGACTCAGATATTTAAAGAAAGAATACTCGTATTATCTTATGGTGCTTCCGGGCGTAGTGATGCTTGCGATTTTCTGTTATGTGCCTATGGCGGGAATATATACGGCATTTACGAAATACGATCCCGCGCGCGGGATCTTTGGAAGTGAATTTGTCGGCTTGCAGAACTTTATAAATATGTTTGATCCACGATGGGATTTTTGGATCACGTTGCGGAACACGATCATAATTGCGCTGTTAAAGTTTATAGTAGGATATCCTGGTTCCATCATTTTGGCGTTGTTGTTTACATATTTGGCTTCCAAGAAATTCAAATCTATTATGCAGACGGTTTCATATTTGCCTTATTTTCTGTCGTGGGTCATGATATCGGGAATTGCGTATAACTTCCTGACGACGAACAACGGCATATTGAACAATCTGCTGCAGATGTTCGGGAAATCTCCGATAAAATGGTATTCGGATCCTTCGCATTGGTGGACGATTCTGACATTGACATCTGTTTGGAAAGGCGTGGGATACGGAACGATTGTTTTTCTTGCGGGGATATGCGGCATCAATTCCGAATTGTATGAAGCGGCATCGATCGACGGGGCTGGAGCGTGGAGGCAGATATTCACGGTTACGCTGCCCGGGCTCATGCCGGTCATCAGTTTCACCTTTATTTTAAATATGGGGAATTTAATCAAGGATGACTATGAACAGATCCTTGCGCTCTGCGGAGAAAATAATGCGTATTTGAAAGACAAGGTCAGCGTTCTGGGAACGGCGATATTCGGATCATTATCGAGTGTGGATCAATATAGCAGCGGTGCGGCGATGGGGCTTTTCCAAAGTGTGATTTCGTTGATATTGATCATAGGAGCAAACCGTCTTCTCGTAAAGCGCGATCACCCCGGGCTTTGGTAAAGGAGAAAAAACCATGTTAAAAAGCAGAGGCGAAAAAATATTCAACGTAATAAACATTACCATTATGTTGATTTTGTTTGCGATCTTTATATTTCCCTATATTATAATCATCAGTTCTTCGTTTTCGGGCGAGCGCGCACTGGCCAAATACGGACCGGGGTTTTTTATCCGAGATTTCAGTTTTGCTTCTTATCTGTACATTTTTTCTGCGGGAAGCACGGTACTTAGGTCGCTTGGCGTATCGGTTTACATTACTTTGGTAACGACGGTGCTGTCGGTGCTGGTGAATGCCCTGCTGGCATATCCGCTATCCAGGCATGATTTATTCGGAAAAAAGATACTGAACATCTATGTGGTCATTACCATGTTGTTTGGCGGGGGAATGGTTCCGTTCTACTTATTGATAGAGGATCTGAATCTTCTCAATAATCTTTGGTCGCTGATCCTACCCGTTGTAGTAAGTGCATGGAACATAATTCTTTTAAGAAACTATTTTGCGGCACTTCCCGATTCTTTGGAAGAATCTGCTAAAATAGAAGGAGCCGGGAATGTAAGGATTTTATTTGAGATATACATTCCGTTGTCCGCTTCGGTGATAGCGACCGTAGCGCTCTTTGCTGCGGTAAACCAATGGAACAGCTGGACGACGGCGCGCCTGTTTATCGATCCGAACCACAGCGAGCTGTATCCCATACAGTATGTCATACGGAACATGATCATAAACATGGATTCGATATCCAGCGGAGCGGGCGGAGGAGCGTCCAACGTTCCCCAAATAGGTGTTCAGAATGCTGCAATTATAGTAGCTACTTTGCCGATCGTTTGCGTCTATCCTTTTTTGCAAAAATATTTTATAAACGGAACGATCGTGGGAGCGGTAAAAGAGTGAGACGATTGCATTCGGAAATTGTTAGACGGTATCAAAATTATTTATTTTAAGGGCACGGCAAATTTTTACATGAAGCAATAAGGAGGATTTATGAGAAAAATTATCAAACAAATACTGATTGGGCTGTTGGCGATGGCTTTTATTTTGGGTGCGGCAGCGTGTTCGGACAGACCAGAAAGGGAGCCGGGAAATACGGATTCCGGGGAAGCCACGCAGCTGACGGTGTTCATTGCCAGCGACAGAGTAAAAGGCGTCAACGAGTCAAAAGTAACTGAAACGGTGGAACGAAAATTCAAAGAGGATACAGGGAAAGCCATCAAGTTGAATTTTCTTGTTTATAACAAGGCGGATTTTGCGAATGCTGTCGGGAACTCTATGGCAAGTTCTTCCTGGGATGCGGCGATATCCTATCTCGGTATTGCGGGGGTAGACGATAATCTCATCCGTAGAAATGCGGCGGCAGATCTGCAGGACTATCTTTCTGAGGATTACTGCGAGAATATCGTGGAGAATGTCGGGGAGAATATGGGGGCGTTGACAACAGTAACGGGAGCGGTATACGGTATCCCTTCGGTAAGCGAGCAGAAGGATTACGGGATACTTATCAGAAAAGACTGGATGAAACAAGTCGGATATACGGACGATGCTGCGGAGGCGGAAAGCTCGGGAGGCAGCCTTACTCTTTTGAAGACTATCGGACAGTTTGAAGACATGCTTCAGAAATTCAAGGACGAAATTCCCGGATGCAGTATCCCGCTGGCGGGTGCGCCTTGGGATCTTGAATATGTTCTCACATCCGGTGTGGTAGAAGGAAGACCGAGTTATGCATCTCATTCCGTTCTTTATAACGATGACGGAAGCGTTTCGGAAGTGATACCCGGTTATTTGCATGAAAATTACGACGAAGTTTTGGAATATGCGTATCAATGGTCGAAGAAAGGGCTTTGGGAGCAATTTGAGGCTACGACGACTTATACGACGAGAGAACAGTGGTTTTACAGCGAACAGGTCGGCGTTTATGTCGGGAATCCGAAAATTGACGAACTTATCCGTATTTCACGGCGTTTGAAAGAGTATAACCCTGAAGCCGAGCTGACGGTTATCGGACCGCTCAGTGCGGGGGATAAAGAAGGCAACTTGACGTTGGATAAGGACAATAATGAGATCAAAGGATTCCGTGCCGAAGCGTCTGCATACAGTGGGATGGTGCTCAATCCCAGGAGCCAAAACCTGGAATTGATGCTTGAGTATCTGAATTGGGTTTATGCCAGCAAAGAGAATTATGAGCTTTGCGCTTACGGAATAGAAGGGGAAGACTGGATAAGAGTGGGAGAAAATGAGTACAGCTATCCGTCGGAATCTTACATAACGAAGCCGAGTTATTCGGGAACGCTGAAGCTTTTGGAGAACAAAAGTATTTCTGACAGAACGTATACCGGATATACGGAGCAGGAAAGAAGTTGGATCACAATAGCGCGCAATGCAGAATGCTATGAAGATGCGTTGACGGGGATGTTTTTATTCAAGCCTGCGGACGAAGTTTACAACAATTTCAACGCCGCTCAGAATCGTATGGTGACAGCTGTCATTTATAAAGCCTGGGACGGGAGTGCAGATCCGAGAGTTACTCAACCTGGAGAAGAGGACGGAGTAAAATATTTTTATACCATAGCCTCGGAATATGTTGACTGGATGACGCAGCAATATTTATTAAATAAAGCATAAAAAGAAAAATAAGGAGGAAAAATCGGATGAAAAAAATTTTGACGGTTCTCTGCTTAATTGTATGCGTGATGGCATTAAGTGCAGGGACAATGCTTCTTTCAGCCCAGGCGGAACAGGAACCTTTCAATTTAGCGCTTTCAGCGGATTCTTTGGAGACGAACACGAATATTGCCGAAGGCGCAGTTGCATATGAAGGCGACGGGATTCATATTAGCGGTTGGGGCAATTCGATTTCAAACGGCACGGCAGGAGTATATTATAAAGAAAAAGTGTCAGTCGGGGAAACGGTTTCCGTAAAGATGAACGGATATGCCAAAGACGGAACAAACGGAAGGTTTGTCATTCAGCTTGGATTTACGCAGACGTATAAAAACGCTTCTCTTTATCCGTGGGCGTCGACGGGAAATATGGGCAAGATCATCAACATGGAGTTTAAACCTGCGTGGTTGGAGCTTACGTTAAAAAGCAACGCTACCTATGACAGTCAAGTAATAGCAACGGGAAATTCCGAAAAGAACGGTACGCTGCCTGGGGATTATAACGTATTGGATAAGCAGGAGCATACGTTTACGGTGATTAAAAACGATACGGAAACGGGTATTTCACTGACGATTTCGGTGGACGGCCAGGCTTATGTGGAAAATTTTGCGATAGACGGAGCTGATATTCAAGGCGATTATTATTTTTCTGTCGGGATGCAGGCTTGGGGAGATGTCACGCTCAGCGATGAAGAATACCTTACCGTTTCCAGCTTGACGATTTCCAATGTTTTTGAGGGGATCGAACCGGAAAAACCGCTTCCCGCCGTGCCTGAGGAAGACACGGAATCGGAAGACGTTTCGAAAAACAGCGACCTGTTTGCGGGATCTTTGCGCGCGGAAAGTGACAGTTTGCTGGTGGATGAAAACGGGATCATGCTGAAGAATTATGCCTATGAAAAGGCAGCCGCGGCATTTTTGGAAAAGAAGGTCGCGGCGGATTCAACGGTGACGTTAAAATTCAAGGCGAACGGAGAACTTTCCGAAGCCCAGAAAGCCGATCCGGAAAATTTCCCTGCCGACACGACATCGCGTTTCGGAATTGCTTTGACAAAGAGTGAAACTTTATACAACACATCCTTTGACTATTGGCACCAGACAGGAGCTGTCGGAAAAGAGATTCTGATAGAATTTTCGCAGTCGGGATGGATTTCGGTCAACACGTTTACTCTCGGGAAATATTCAATTCAGATGGATCCTTCCGAAATGATCACCATAGCGGACGGGAAAGGGAACGGTCCTTTTGATGCGGGAACGCTGTTGATGGATGGAGAAGAACACACGGTTGTGATTACTACAGCAGATACTGAGACGGGAATGAAACTTTCCATAGTGATCGACGGCCAGTGGTACGTTTATGAAGCGGAGATCGAGGGTGAAGAATATCAGGGAGGCTGGTATTTGTCGACGGGTATTTATTTCAATTTCCTTGCCAAAGGGAAATCGGATGATAGTCAGTATCTGCATGTGACGGAACTGCGTGTTTCCGAATATGCACCCGAGCCCGTTTATGAGATTGAAAGAAATTACGAATTCCGGGCTGAAGACGTGTATTATACGGGAGAAACGATTCGGTTGAATCTTTCGAATGCTTTTTTCTACGAGGGTGACTCAACACTTTCTTATAAGGTTGTGAACAATGAAACGAATGAAGCGATTGGTGAAGTTTCCAACGGACAATGGGTATATGAAGCGACAAAGGAAGAGTTTTTCAAAATTAAAATCACTGCGAGTACGAATGACGGTCAAGAGGAATTCAATGTAGTTGATATTAACATCGAACAGGATGACACGGGGTCTTCTTCGGGTGATACCGGAAAACCTGACTCGAATGAAGAAACGGGCTGTAATGGCAGTTTAACTGCGTTTGGTTCGGTATCGATATTCCTTTTGGCGATCGCAAGCGTGGCGGTCATAAAAAAGAAGAATTAAGGGGGGGGATGACTTACCGGTTGTCCGAAAGGACAGCCGGTAAGTATCGAAATTATGAAAACTCGGTCACTTTGTTTGGCGATAGCGATGCTTTTGCTGATATTGTCGGATATTTTATTGCTATTAGCGGGCAAAGATTCGATGGTTTCAGCGGAAGAGAGTTCGGTTTCTCTTGCAGGATATAACGAACTTGTCTGTAATGAAACGGTTGTTCAGCCCGCTTCAACGATTTTTGAAGTAAAGGAGGTTTCGGACATTGCAGCGGCGAAGAATGCCTGCGTAAATATCATATTTGTGACGGTTGACGCGGCATTGGATGTCGTATACGGTTCAGAAAAACTTTGTTCGGTATCGGAGTTCCTTGCAGAAGCAGGAGATCATTATGTACCGGCTTTTAAAGTTTTGGACGAGGAAAGCCTGTCCGCTTTGATAAACTATCAGAAAGATTGCGGAATAGAGGATGCTTTCATCGTTTCGGAGGAGCCGGAGATCTTATATTCGGCTCGGATCAAATTTCCGTTGCTGCGCGGCGTATTAGACCTGCGTGAACAAAATTTATGCGAAGAAGAAATTATTAAAG
>CASEWU010000046.1 GCA_949291725.1 uncultured Bacillota bacterium | reverse complement strand
TTTATTTTTTTTTAAATAATTATATAATTTAAGAATAATCTGTATTTTCAGACTTTCATGGAAGAAATTTGAAAAGTTTTTTTGTAAAAAAGAGGATTGCGGGTATTTGACAATCGGCGGCGGCGGGCGATATAATAGCGATGACTTTTAAGGAGAACCATTGAAATGGGAGTTACAAAAACGGATTACATGAGGGGGATGCAATGCCCGAGGATGCTTTGGCTGGATCGCCATAGACCGGAAGAGCGGATCATTCCGCCGGAAGTTCAAAAGCGTCTTGACGAGGGAAATGCTTTCGGGGATGCGGCGATGGGCATGTTCGGCGAATATGTAGAGACAACTGCATTCAAAGAAAACGGGAAGCTGGATTTTGCAAAAATGTTGGAGAAGACGCAGGAATGTCTGCGGAACGGTACCCCTGTGATATGTGAAGCGGCTTTTCGGTATTATGGGAATTATTGTGCCGTTGATATTTTGCGTAAAGTTGGAGAGGGCTATGAATTGTATGAAGTAAAAAATAGCAGCGGAGTATCCGAACAATTCATAAAGGATGTCGGTTTCCAAAGATATATTCTGATCCGTTGCGGAATACGTTTGAAAAAATGCTGCATTGTTTACCACGGAGAAGATGAGGCGAATCCTTATGTGATCGAAGACGTCAGCGAAAAGGCAAAGGCGTTTTCGGAAACGGTCAATGATAATATCTGGAGATTAGGCAAGATCAAATTTCAGAAGGAAGAAGTAATGCAAGAGCCAGGCAGCCAATGTAAAGAGCCGTATGAATGTTGGTATTATGATTATTGCCACAGACCGAAAGAATGAGCAGAATAAGCAAACGGCACTCAAAAAGGACGCAGAAGATATTTCCGCGTCCTTTTTAACGTGCGAAGGGAGTAATTGTTATTTTAGTGCCGACACCTTTTTCAGCAAGGAACAAAGCGGCCCGAGCGAAAATTTATTGACTCGAAAGCAAGTTTGAAGAGTGGTTAAGAGGGAGAAGAAGATCGGGTTGCGTAGTTTTTAGGAGAGATGCCGACGCGTTTTTTAAATTCTGTGGAAAAGTGCAGGGGGTCAGCGTATCCGCTTGCAAAAGCGATTTCGGATATCGTCAAATAATTTTCATGGAGAAGTTTTTCTGCAATGGAAAAACGTATGTTTTCGAGGTATTGTTTCGGGCTGATGTCAAATTTAGCTTTAAAGAGCCGAAAAAGTTGGGAGCGGCTGACGCCTAAAAGTTCGGCAATTTTTTCGATTTTGCAATTCGGGTCTCTTGCGCTGGCTTGCAACAAATCTGCGGTTTGTAAGGCGATGCACCGATTTGATTCGGGGGCAGGAAATTTTTTCATGAGATAGGAAAAGAGCTGTAAAAGAGCGGCTGCTCCTTCCGTTTCTGCGCACGGGTTTCCGAAATGGTTGTGCATATGTCCGAATAAGGCAACAACTTCCTCTTGCGGCAGAAACGGGGTAACGCGGTTTTCTTTGGTAAATGCAGTATGAGAAAGCAATTCATCCACAGCATTCCCTGAAAAATCTACCCAGATATAGTGCCACGGGTGATGTTTATCCGCACAATACATAATGACTTCATTTTGGTAGATCAAAAACATCTGCCCCTTGGAAACCGTATATACATGCCCTTTGAATTCGACAATTCCCTGTCCGTCTAAGATGTAATGCAGAATGTATCTGTCGCGAAGCAAAGGACCGACTTTATAATTGGAATCACATTTTTGTTCTCCTGCCCAAATGAGGTTCAAAAAAGTATTCATGCAACATTTCTCCATAAATCGGCAACATTAAACTATAGTCAGAAATATAAAAAAGTTATATAATAAATATACCATAAAAGTTCAGGGAGGTCAAATGATGATCGTAAATAAAGCGCCGATGGGATGGAATTCATGGAACACATTTGCCGAAAAGATAGATGAAACGCTGATTTTAAAAAGTGCAGATGCGTTGATAGAGAGCGGGCTGGCGGAATCGGGTTATAAATATGTCGTAATTGACGATTGTTGGGCATTACGCGAGAGAGGAAAAGACGGGAGGCTGGAGGCTGATCCTAAGAAATTTCCGCGCGGGATGAAGGTATTGGCGGAGGAGATTCATCGTCGCGGTCTGAAATTCGGTATGTATTCGTGTTGCGGACTTATGACGTGTGCGGGATATCCTTCCAGCCTGGATCGGGAATGGACGGATGCTCAAACCTTTGCGGAGTGGGGCGTGGATTATCTGAAATATGATTATTGTTATCGGCCGTGGAATCGCCGCGGGGAAGAGCTGTATCGTGCGATGGGGCATGCGTTGGCGAACAGCGGCCGGGAAATTCTTTTTTCGGCGTGTAACTGGGGCGCGGATGAATCGCAAAAATGGATACGTACGACGGGAGCCGATATGTGGCGGTCTACAGGTGATATCGTCGACAACTGGAATTCGGTAAAAGATATCATCGGCAAACAATTTGCATTGCTTGCGTACAATGCGAAAGGTTGTTTCAATGATATGGATATGCTGATCGTCGGGATGAACGGAAAAGGGAATGTCGGATTGGGCGGATGTACGGAAGCGGAATACCGTACGCATTTTGCGGCATGGTGTTTGTTGCAATCGCCTTTGATGATCGGATGCGATGTGCGCAACATGGATACTTTTACGTTAAATCTGTTGAAAAACCCGGTATTGCTATCCATACAGCAGGATGAAAAATGCATGCAGGTTTACAGGGCGGATTCTCCCGCGGACTGGAACAGTGAAAGAGGGGAAAGTTTTGCGGCTGCACGCGGACTTTCGAACGGCGATATTGCCATCGGATTTTTTAATTTATCGGATGACGTGCGGGGTATCATATGCACGCTGAACGATCTGGGGATCGGGGTGTCATCCGGCAAGACGCTGGAAATGCAGAATTGCTGGACGAATGAGACGGAATATCCTGTCAACGGTGCAATTTTAAAGAGCCTGAACCCGCATGAAAGCGTTGTTTACCGTGCGAAGATCGTAGACAGAAAATGAGTGAAGTTTGTAAAAAGTGCGGGAAAATTCTGCGGCCGTTGGAAATCGCTTTGAGCAGAAAACTGATCAATCGGGACGGAAGCCGGCTGTATTGTATAAAATGTCTTGCGGAACATTTTCAGACGGATCAAAACATTTTGTTGGAAAAGGCAGAACAATTCAAGCAGCAGGGCTGCACATTGTTTGCCGGGATCGATGTTGCGGATTTTTCAAAAGGCAGTCTGCAGGTATGCGAAACGGAACTTGACAGAGAAATGGAAACGCGTATAGCCAAGAAAGCATGT
>CASEWU010000045.1 GCA_949291725.1 uncultured Bacillota bacterium | reverse complement strand
TGGTGGCCACAGCCTTTGGTATTTTACATAAAAAAACCACTCGCCCCCCGCACAAACCAGGCCCCCCGCGGCTCTTTGACAAATATTTACGATTTTACCGTACCTGCCGTTTCTTTCTTCTTTTCCGAACTTCTGAAAAATTTCTGCCCGAATGGTATCATAAACCGATTGAGCTGTCTTGCCAGCATGCCTACAAAAATTGCCGCCGCAACCGTTCCTTCTCTGACTCCCTGCAAGCCATGCAAAAATATCAAAGAAAGCGCTCCCGCGATCACCACCAGCGAGACGTCTACCATAATTTTCACGTATCCGAATTTGACAGGGATCAGCTGACACAGCGCCAAAGCCATCCCTTCACCCGGCAGCGTAACAACTTTCGCCGTTACCTCAAAACTTACGCCGAATGCCACAAAAATGATTCCGGCAATGCATACGAGCCATTGCTGCCAGTACGTATGTACAACGACCCATCCGAGCAATTCCATCGCCGCGTCCGTCATAAGCCCGAATACGATGCAGACAGGGATCTGTAACAATTGGATCAACTTGAACCGTTTGCGCAGCAGTACAATCTGCAGCAATACGATCAATGTATTGACAATAATCGTCGTCGTGCCTACCGTCAATCCCGTGATCAGATTCAAAACATACGGGATACTCGAAATCGGCGAAGTTCCCAGCGCCGCTTTGATCGACAGTACGACGCCCACCGCCATGATACACAGCCCGACGATCAGAAATATACAACGTTTGATATACTCCGCTACCGTTTTTTTACTGCTTGACTCTTCTTCCTCTTTACTCTTCTCTTCCATAATTTACTTTTGCTCCTCCGTTTTTGAAAGATTCTCATACACTTTCATAAGCATCTCGCTCATCTTCTCCCGTTCTTTCTCTCCGATACCTTCCAAAGCCGTTTTTTCCGCATTCGCAAATATATCTTCCACTTCCAAAGCCGCCTTCCTTCCCTTTTCGGTCAGATAAACATACAGCGACCTTCGATTCGTCCCCAACCTTCTCCTCTCTACCAGTCCCGACGCTTCCATCCTGTTCAGAATGCTACCGACCGTGGCTGGCTCAATTTCACAATGCTTCGCGATCTTGTATTGCTCCGCACCTTCCTGCGTCAATAAATATTCCAGTATTTTCGGTTGCCCGGCTGTCAGTCCCAGCTTCTGCGCTTCATACATCACTCTTTTATGAATTATTGCATATGCCTTCATCAGCTGATGGTGAAATAATTCCATAATGTTTTGAAACCTTAACAATAAGTATTCTTATAAGCGACCAAGCCCGTCCGCTGCAAATATTTCCGGCAAAATTCAGGCTGAATGCCATAGCGGCCACGGCTCGAAAAATTTTTTGAATTGTGCCGCTGTAATTTTTTCAACAAACGGCAACGCCCGACGCATTTTTTGCGTCGGGCGTTGCCTGAATGTCCCTCTCGGAGTATATTTCATTTATCAGATTAATGGAAAGATCTTTCATTTTGAAGACTGCTCTGAAGATTGCTGTGCATCCTCTGCTTTGTTTTCTGCAGAAGATGAGTTCTGATCTGTTTCTGTCGCGGTTTGTTTATCCGACTTCGGCTCCGCCTTCTCAGCGGCATTTTTATCCGTAGTTTCGGAAGGTTTCTGAAAACTCTGCGCCAAACCGACAATGCAGAAAAGTATTCCTGCAAACGGAGCGATCAAAGCCAAAGCATAAAAAAACTCATTGGCTCCTCCTGCCGCAACCATCATAATTCCGATAGAACAGCTAAAAAGTATCAGCGCGATCCCGAACAAAATCAAAGCAAAATTTTTGTTCTCCATCAAAGGCCTCCCCCTGCTTATTTTTTGTCTACAAACTTCAAAACTTCCGCATACAGTTTGTCTTTATCCGCAACCGTCGTAAAGCGAACGGACTTGTCGCGCAATTTGGAAAGGCTCGCAGGCACTTTCATTGCCGTGGCTATGTTCAAATGCTTGATCGCCTTGAACGAATCCTTAATGTCGTTTCCCGTGATCGCATACATGACGTCCTGCGGGAATTTATACGGGCTCGCCGTGGAAACGATGACCATCGGCGCTCCGTCCTTCTCATGCTGGGCGATATAGTTGCCCGCGGCATACATCGCGCACGCCGTGTGTGTATCCATCGGATACTGGTATTCCTCGAAAAATTCGTAAATGGTCTCCACCGTCTCGTCTTCACCGCAGAAATCCGCCCACATAAGCTGCTGCAATTGCTCCAGCTCCTCGTCGTAAAGATTGTAAATCCCTTCTTTCGCAAGCTTGTCCATGCGCATCTGTACGCGCACCGCATTGCGATCTGCCAGTTCGAACAGCAACCGCTCCAAATTGCTGGAGATCAGAATATCCATACTCGGCGACATCGTCTTATAAAACTCGCGGCGCTTGTCGTACACACCCGTACGGATGAAATCGGTCAGGATATTGTTTTTATTGGATGCGCAGATGAGTTTTCCGACCGGAAGTCCCATTCTCTTCGCATAATATGCCGCAAGAATATTCCCGAAATTCCCCGTCGGGACCGCAAAATTCACGGGCGAACCCATGTCGATCTGTCCCGATGAGACAAGATCGAGATACGCCGAAAAATAATACGCGATCTGCGGCGCAAGTCTGCCGAAATTGATCGAATTTGCCGACGAAAGAATGAATCCCTTGCTTTTCAGCTCTTCCTTGCAGGCCTCGCTCGTAAAGATCGCCTTGACCGCCGACTGGCACACGTCAAAGTTGCTCCGTACCGCAACGACGTCCACATTGTTTCCTTCCTGCGTCGCCATCTGCAATTTCTGCATTTTGCTGACGCCGTCGTTCGGGTAGAACACCATGATCTTGATGCCATCCGCGTTCTTGAACCCTTCCATCGCCGCTTTGCCGGTATCTCCGCTCGTTGCAACGAGGATCAGCACTTCTTCCTTGATGCCGCACAGGTCGCAGCCCTTCCGCAATAAATACGGCAAAAGCGTGAGCGCCATGTCTTTGAACGCACACGTGGGACCATGAAAAAGCTCGAGCATGTACAGCCCTGCGTCGATTTTGACCAGAGGCGCGGCATCCCCGCCTTCAAACTGCGCATACGCCTTCGCGCAAGCTTCTTTTAATCCGTCGTAATCATATTCGTCCAGATATTTGTGCAGTACCGCCGCCGCCCGTTCCGCATAGTTCATGCCCAGCATTTCTTCCAGTTCCTGCTCCGAAACCTGCGGAAATACTTCCGGCACAAACAATCCGCCGTCTTTTGCAATACCCTGCGCAATCGCCTGCGCTCCCGTCACGCATTCTCCCCCGCGTGTACTGATAAATTTCATAATGACACCCTTTCGCCCGCTCTGCACAACTTTAAATTGCGCACATTCGGAAGCTCGCCCTCCCGAAATGCGGAAGGACGAGTTTCCAGTTTGATTTTTTCTATTGAATCTGTTTTAACGATTGCCTGTTCCTTACAGATACTTCGCCACAAAAGACGGAAGATCTTCCTTCGCACAGCTGCAAGTTACATAGATCGTGATTCCGTTGGTTTCCGACAATTTATCAAGCATGTAATAGAAAGCCGCCATGTCTTTGATCTCTTTACCCGCAATGCGCGCGGCTCCGTCAATAAAAAGATATTCATTGTCGTTATTCGCCGCAACGACTCCCTTGATAAATCCGCAAAGCGCATCTTCGCCCGCGATCATATAATCACTCGTATCGATAAAACGTATGTCTCTGTGAAGATCGTACATATAACGCTTGGTGTTGGTAACGAAAATCAGATGACCTTTCGCATTTTCGACTTTACTGTTCGCTTCGTCAATTATGATTTTCGTTTTCCCTGTACCCTTAGGCCCGTAAATAATTTTGATCATATTAACCTCCGATCTTTTGATACATTTATTTTACACTGTTTTTCTCAGAGTTTCAATAGCTTTTCAAAAAAATTTATGAAAACTTTCGGAAATTTTGTGCAAAACATTTTCACAAAACACGTCTGCACTATTTGCTTCTGCCAAAAGCAACAAATTCACGGTGGCGATCCCGATCCAGAAGACGGATCATGTTATCCAGCTCATCGTCGCCCCAGATGCTGTTCCTGCCCGACGCGTATTCGCTGTCGATCTGCTCTTTCATCTTGACGACAAGCACGTCTTTCTTATCGATCTTATAGCCTTCGGGCAGATCGTAATAGTCGTTGATCCAGTACGCGATCCCCGCAAGCCCGCTCGCATTGTTGATCGATACGCGCGCAGGTCTGCCCAGAATTTTCGCCGTGTCAAAAATATTGTAGATCTCAGGATCCTT
>CASEWU010000044.1 GCA_949291725.1 uncultured Bacillota bacterium | reverse complement strand
CCGGCTATGCCGGTGGATATTTATTAACCTTTCGTATTTTTTAAAACATCTTTATAGATTTCAAAATCCTTATCCAAAAACACATCAAAAATGATCCGCATGTCATATCCGGTTTCCAGAAGCCAATTTTTTACGGCACCCACAGCTACTGCCGCTGCTTCATCATTCGGGAAGCTGAAAATACCGGTGGATATACAGCAAAAAGCAACGGTGTGTAACTTCATTTCTTTTGCGAGATTCAAGCAAGACAAATAGCAATTCCGTAAAACACGTCTGTCGTCTTCTGTAACACGCAACCCGACCATGGGCCCGACCGTGTGAATAATATATTTAGACGGAAGATTATACGCAAGAGTAATCTTGGCGCAACCGGCAGGTTCTGCTTCACCCTGTGCTCCCATGATTTTCGAACAATCCAAACGCACCTGTACCCCAGCCCGTGAATGGATCACATTATCTATGCACTTATGATGCGGAATAAAACATCCGAGCAAAGAATTATTGGCTGCATTTACCACAGCATCCGCATTCAGCCGCGTAATATCTCCCTGCCACAGCGCAATATTATCTGTATACTTCAGTTGATTGACATCAACGACGCCATTCTCTTCCGTTTCCGACCCGAATAAACGGTCTTGAATTTCAAGAAAACGCTCTGAAACAGGGTTCGGCAACCGCTGATTCAAATATCCCCAAATCAAATCTCTCTTGATCTTGTACGGATAACTGAATGCAGCAATTTCATTCCGCTCCTCTAAAAGCGTACCCAACATCTCGTCGCAAATGGAACTCTTTTCCGATTCGGTCAGAATTACTCTTTTCCGAGGCTTGTATATAAGATCAATGATGTCTTTATACTCGCTGAGAGTCAGCATACTCAACCTCCAACCGATCCACTATTTCGCGGCATTAAAATTGATCAGGCACCCTTTCAGAATAATATTCTTCTCATCCTGCGTAAGAGCTCCTACTTGAAGCACGATATCTTTTACGGTCTTGCCGCTCAATTGCTTTGCCGGAATATTTTCTGCTCCCTCTGCAATATATTTGTCGATATCTTCGATATAAATATAATCGCCGACTTTAAAATGTAACTTTTCGCAAGTAAACGGCAGCATACCCCAGTTGATAAGATTGCTGCGATAGCGCTTTGTCGCATATTCTTTTGCGATATTGGCGATTCCGCCCAACACACGCTGACAAGAAGCGGCCTGCTCGCGCGCCGAGCCGTCGCCGGGTTTGACCGCAACGACAACACTGCCGTAAATCGTATCATCACTCACGGAAAGAAGCTCCACATCTTTGCGGACTTTTTCAGGTAAACTTCCCGTATCCCTGCGGACCTGCTCGTCTGCTTTTACGGCTTTAGCTCTGCCGACATATGCAGGATCTTTTCTCGATAAAGCAAATTCTGCAAGTTTCAGCGGATTGGAGCGATACGAAGATGTTTCACCGGAAGGAATTAACTCATCCGTAGTCGTAACAGGGTCATGAATCACGCTGACTGCTTTCATAAGCAGATTTTTCCCAAGCGGAATCATTTCCGGCCAATCGGCAATATTCGGCCCATAGATAAGTTCGGCATCCCGATGGGCCTTTCCAGCCCCATGATATACTCTGTTTTTATAAATTTGCGAATCAAAGAAATATTTTTTAACCTTTTTCGTGTATTGCACTTCTGTCGCGGGGGTCAGTTTACCTCCATTCGCCGCCGTTGCGGCAATGGAACGGGCATCCATAAGTGCCACAGCCGCCAACTGTCCCGCTGCAGGTTTACTTCCTTCCCTGCTTTCAAAGTTACGTGTAGTATGGCGTATCGATAAACCATTGTTGGCAGGAACATCACCGGCCCCGAAACAAGGGCCGCAGAACGCGGTTTTTATGATGGCGCCGGCATCCATCAGACCGCCGACATAACCGTTTTCTACCAAAGCCTTGTACACGGGCTGACTGGACGGATAAATGCTGAGCGAAAACTCATCCGCACCCGTCGAATGTCCTTTTAAGATTTCATATGCTTCCGCTATATTTTCGTACATACCGCCGGCACAGCCTGCAATGATTCCTTGATTGACATACAGTCCGTCGTCGCGAATCTTATCCGTTAAAGTAAATTTATCGTCTCCGCGAAGTTTTCTGCCCGCCGCTTCCACTTCTTCCAAAATTTCACGGGGATGCTCCAAAAGCTCACGGATCGTAAACGCATTGCTCGGATGGAACGGTAATGCGATCATAGGTTCGATCGTTGACAGATTAAGTACTATGCCGCTGTCATAATAAGCAGGTTCCGAAGGTTTGAGTTCTTTAAAGTCGCCTTCTCTGCCATGAACCTTGTAGTATTCCTTCGTTTTGTCATCTGTTTCCCAAATCGATGACAGGCAAGCTGTTTCCGTTGTCATCACATCGATGCCGTTTCTGTAATCCATGGAAAGATTTTTAATTCCGGGCCCGATAAATTCGAGGACTTTATTTTTGACAAATCCGTTTTTGAATACGGCCCCGCACAATGCGATCGCAACGTCTTGCGGGCCGACCCCTTTTTTCAGATTTCCGCGCAAATACACCGCCACCGTCTCAGGCCTGCGGATATCATATGTTTTATTCAGAATCTGCTTTACAAGTTCAGGGCCGCCTTCACCGATTGCCATGGTTCCCAAAGCACCGTATCTGGTATGAGAATCGCTTCCGAGAATCATTCTGCCCACCTTTGCTTCCATTTCACGCATATACTGGTGAATGACCGCAAGATGCGGAGGAACAAAATTAGCACCGTACTTTTTGGCGGCGGAAAGCCCAAACACATGATCATCTTCATTGATCGTTCCGCCGACAGCGCAGAGCGAGTTATGACAATTCGTCAACGTGTATGAAATCGGAAATTCCTGCAGTCCGCTGGCTTTCGCCGTTTGTATTATTCCGACATATGTTATATCATGCGAAGCGATTGCATCAAACTTAATTCTCAGATTCTGCTCGTCCCCTGTATTATGCTTCTTCAGAATCTGATACGTCATTGTACCTTTCTGCGCCATAGCCTTCTGTTCACCCGTCATGAAGGCTTGATTTTCTTTTACGAGCAGGCCATTCATATAATAGCAACCGCTTCGAATCAATTTGATCATATTGTCTGAACTCCTTCCGAATTGTGGAATATTATATCCATTATAGTACGACGCGGGCTTTTTGTCAAATAGTCCGCAAAAAAATCATCTCTCTTCCTATGATAATCCGCCATTATCCAT
>CASEWU010000043.1 GCA_949291725.1 uncultured Bacillota bacterium | reverse complement strand
TGCCGCCTTTTTAGGAGCGTCGGTGGGGGTGCAATTCGTGTTCGTTTCTGTTATGACGACGCGAACGAGCTTCCCGCAGCGAGGACAGAGAATATCCACGTCCGAGCCACTTTCGCCTTTGCATAACTTGTACCCGCATATCGGGCAGGATGCGTACATTTTCATGATTGTTCTCCCAAACGGCGAATTTTCCCTACGTTTTTTGTCATAATCTTTCTGCCGATCTGTTCGTAAATAAACTTCTTTATCCCTTTGTACAACTGCGGGTGAGCAGGAAAGAAGTCATCCGGCGCATCGAAAACGCCGTAATCTTCGGCAACAGCCTCTTTCTGTACGGCAGTGTCTTTGCCTTTCCAATCAATTTGCAGGTTGGAAAAGTCTTTGACCGCTACGGCATAATCGGCAAAAGCACCTTTGTGTTCGGGAAACATTCTTTTCAGTCCTGCGATATACGCTTTATCCGTAATAACGCCTTCCAAACTCAACCATTTGCCGCCGAAGTAAACTTCCGCCCAAGTATGTACGATAAACGGCGGGGCGTACTTTGCCATTATTTTCGGCATAATGCTGCGCTGAAACCCTTTGACCACCTGTGTGCCGTGCAATCTGCAAGGAATACCGACTGAGCGGAGCAGCGCCATGAGCAATGTCGCTTTCGTATTGCATTGACCGTATCCGTCTGCAAATACCTGTGTGGCGGTCAGATCGTCAAACTCATTATAGCCGAGCACGATTTCATTTTGCACAAATCGATAGATTTCTCCGATTTTGTCATACTCATCCAAATCGTTCCATTTGCGGTTGCGCACAAGCGCAACGATTTCCCGTGCGCGGTAATTGAGCATTTTTGTTTCCTTTAAGTATCTTTCCATAATAGAGCACCTCTTGCTTTGGTACTCATATTGTACTTTATTTCTCAAAGAAAAACTTTCAAAAATTCGCTGTCTTTGGTCGCTTTGGATGCCGGTTGTCCCATGAGCTTTTTGACTGTCGCCGCAAAATGGGACGGGCTGTCAAAGCCGGCAAGCATGGCTGCGTCTGTTATGTTTGCCCCGCCGAGCAAAGCGGCAAACGCTTTTTCCGTTTGGTGCAATACAATATAACTTTTTAGCGGAACGCCGACCTGTTCCCGAAAGAGGTGAGATAGGCGGCTGGGCGATAGCGATACTTGTTTTGCAAACGCGGCAATCGTATGGTCATAGCAATCGCATTGTTTCAGCAGGAAAAGAAGTTCGGTGATACGCTCGTCCAAAGGCTGCTCCCGCGGTTCAATTCCTAAATACAGTTTGAAATCGCGCATAAATGCTTGCCATTGCTCTTTGCTCGATGCAGCGATCAATTCTTTCGCCTTGCTTTGCAGGGCGGATAAGCCGGCGTTTTCAAATACGGCAAAAGCTCCGTCAATTCTTTCGTTCAGCGAACGAGAAAAATCGGATGCCGTTTCAATAATGGCGGATATATGCGCTCTGTTTTGACTTGAAAAGGTGTGCGGGACATTCTGCCCGACCGCAATACACTGCGCGCATACTTCATTACCCGCAATCGTGATTTTGAGCGGTTCGTCTATGCTCAAAAACAGTTGGATAGGATAATGCGAATGTTCTTCCGCATCGAGCATATCCGTTATCATTCCGATATTGTCGGTATCAAAAAACACTTTCAGCATTTGCTTAGTTCCTTTGCTCCAAAGGATACAATTTGACTTTGTTCAGCTTTGTCAAATTCTTTTGCAGTGCGGAAACGGAAAACGGCTTGCCGTGGCCGGGGTAAATCTTCTTCGGCTTCAAAGCGATGATTTTTTCCCACGAGCGGGCAAAGCCCCGCATATCTTCCGCCCAGATCGTTACGTTGTTTACGCTCGGAAAACCGTTCATGGCGGCATCGCCGCAAAACATGGTGCCGTCGTTCAACAGCAGGGACATAGAATCGGCGGTGTGGCCGGGCGTGCGTATTATTTTGCCGTCCAATACTTTGTCTAAATCATGGACGTTCTCGTCCGAAATCAGAATGAGCCTGTTTTCATACTCTTTCTTCAAAGGGGGAAAGAGGTGGTCGCCCTTTCCGAACAAAGCCATCAATTTGCAGAAAGTCAGAGCCTGCCTGCCCGTGCAGCCGCCCGTAAAAGGGTTCTGCCCCTTGCGCAAGACATCGAGTGCCTTTTCGTCCGCGATCACGGTCAAATTCGGAATAGCCGCCAGCAGCTCGTTCAGAAAACCCGCATGGTCATCGTGGGCGTGTGTCAGAAATAAGTAGCGAATATCCTTTGGAGCAATGCCTTTCTTTTTGAGTTGTTTACAAAAATGCTTGTAGCCGTTCTCGTATCCGGTGTCTATCAGAACGTAACCGTCCGCATAGCGGTACAGCCAATTATTTACGATCCTGCCGCCTAAATTCTGTATCATACTGTTTCGCTCCCTGCATTATTTATTTTCCAAAGATTTCATGCCGG
>CASEWU010000042.1 GCA_949291725.1 uncultured Bacillota bacterium | reverse complement strand
ATCGTCAAGCCGCTGTCCCAATATTCTGACAGTTGCGCCTCCCAATAATCTCGTCCTTCGCGTCCCATGCCGTTCTCCTATCGTTCGGGGTTGGGAAAAACATAGCACGCTGGCAATCTCAAATCCAGATGGGGCTCGCTGGGCGCATACCTGCAAAATGGTATAATTTATGTGAATAAAGAATAACGACCTTTGAATAGAGAATAAAAACGGCAGGATTTCTTCTGCCTCTCTAAGCAGATACTGTTATTCGATTTCAAACATCTTTTTCTGTATATTTTTGCCATAAACCGTCGATGAGCCTTTTTGCCTATTAATTTCCCTAATTTCCAAAGGAGATGCTCCTAATGACCTTCGAATAAATTTCAAAAATGTCTGGGAATTAGCAAATCCGCATCTCTCCGCAATTTCTGATATGGGTAAATCTGTCCCTGTCAGCAAGGATTGCGCAAGGGCAAGTCGGCGGTTTAAGATATATCGTCCAGGCGGAACTCCAACTGATTCATTGAAAATTTTTGTAAGTTTCATTCTGGAAATTTTTAATGTATTGCAGATTGAATTAATATCTAAAAAAGGATCGCTAATTTGAGAATTAATCAAGTATTGAGCATGCTTAAAGTATTTTCCTGTATAGTTGCTACTTGAATCAGTTCCCCCCGCACAAGCGAGAACATATAAGATTAAAGATAATAATTTCCGCATGGCAAATGGTGAATTCTCAATAATTAATTTTTCAATTTCAGCAAAGGTTTCTGCGGGGTAAGGTATGACGGCTTTTTGATGTCTTGCATAACGGTAGGAAAGCATTATACTTTCAGCGAAAGGTCCGTCAAAAGCAAGCCAACGCACTTCCCATTCTGGAGAGAGGGCTTTACGTTTATGTTTTTCAAAAGGCAGCCAAAAAAATATATCGTTTGGATGTATTTCGTATTTCGTACCATAAAATTCAATTTCTCCAATGCCTTTTACACACCATAAAAGTTCTACAAAATGGTTAATTTCTTCATTATATTGGGTATAACTTGGTGTTGCAGTATGTATTCCTGTACAATAAGCATAGAAGGGTAATGGAAGTAGCGGAAGATTACCGGAATCCGGCCTTAAATAATTAATTGAATTGATATTTCCCATTTACAAAATTCCTTATATTAATATATAATTTATATTGTTTTTTCTTTAATATACCACACACACAAGATAAATCAAGGTTAATATTGCAAAAATACAATAAATACAAAATTACTGTTTATTTTACAAAAAAACTATTGTTGTTTTTTATTATTTATGCTATAATTGGTTGTAATCGCTATTATCGCAATTTTGGCGGGGATGTTACCAAAACTTTTGAAATTGGCTCAGGAGATAAGAAAATGCAAAACAGGTTTGGGAAAAAAATGCACAATAACCATAGTAAAGATTTTTTTTCACTTATAGAACTTCTGGTCGTTGTAGCGATCATCGCAATCTTGGCAGGATTGCTTCTGCCCGCTCTTCAGAAAGCCAGAAATAGCGCTTATGCCGTCCAATGCAAAAGCAACCTCAACGGCGCCCAAAAAATCCTCATGATGTATACCGACGACAACAACGGCGTTGCGGGATTGCGTTATGTCGCAGTCAATTCCCGTTTCTGGGTGGATAATATCATAACTGGTTATAATGTGAACAAGCGCTCCGTGACTTTTTGTCCATCCGATCCATATTATACCTCAAAAACCGGAACAAAACAGGGATATGGAATTAAATCATCCGAGTTCGGCAGCTGGAACGCATGGGAAGAAAAGTATGGAAGTCCACTCCGTACTGTAAATGTCTTTTCAGACACCGGGCACGTCTTTTATTTGAATCGGCTGAAAAACGCCAGCACTTATTTCGCTCTCGTTGACAGTGCGAGATTTGCGGACACGGTCTGGCATCAGGCTGCGGAATGGGTACACCAAAACGACTTAAACAAGATTCATCTACGACATAACGGAAGAGCAAATCTATCATTTTGGGACGGGCATGTCGGCGATTATGATTATCATAAACTCAGAACACAACTGCTTTACGGCACCTACATGGGAGGCTCCGCGGATTTGTATCTGACTCAATTTTATATCAAACCTTTATAACAAACCTCAATAACATAAAAGGATTTTTTCATGAAATTGCTGTTTTTTGTTTTATCCGTTATCTTCACGATAACCTACTCCTCATTCGGATTGGATGAAGCGCCATATTATCGCATTGGGCAATTGCCCAAAGTAGATATTCTAAGTTGCTGGGAACCGGAGATTTTCCCAGCGTGGCCGACACCGGAAAACGACCATGTTTCAATGACCTTTATGGGAGTGGGCCGCTTCAACAACAAGACTGACCTAAAGAAAAAAGACACTTATGTTTGGGAAGGAAAAGCCAGCGCTCAATCTGAAACGTTTGATCTGAACTCAAAAATTGAACCTCTTGGAAAGCACAGTTTCCGCTATTCTGTTTCCGTCCGTAATTTCAAAAACATAAAAGACGAATATGGAAAACCATTTATCGATCTCACATTTAACGAAAACATGCTGGGCAGAAAATTAAAATTCTTTTTTGAAAAAGATGGCAAAAAAAACAAACAAAGTGCGGAACTTCCCTTTCCCGCGGAAAAAACATTCATACAAGATTTTCAAAACATCTGCACCGGCGTTCAATTCCCGATGATTCAAGGCCTTGTATCCGTGGAAGGATTCCGCGCCACGGTTTGGGGGCTCAAATACGGGCCCGGCATGGCCAATCTTCGATTTTATCTGACTCCTGATTCAGAGGGGAACTGCGATGCCGTTTTTACCGTAAAGATGGAACCGTTCAAAACAGAATCTTTTGACTTGAGCAAGATCGCCAATATGGGATTCGCCGATGAAGTGGAAAGCGATGGAAAAGGCGGATGGACCGATCAGGGACCAGCCAATGATCTGCGGATGCTGAAACCCGGCAGACAACGTTTTGGAAATATGGATTTCACCATCTTGAACCCTGCCGAAAACGCAGGCAAAGCGTGTCTCGTCTTTGCTAACAGCGCTCTTCCGCAGATGTTGAACGAAGTGGAACTCCCCGGGAAAGGCCGAAAAATACCTTTCCTGTATATTCTTCATACAGCGGCATGGTGTAGCGGAAATGGAAAAAACGCGGGAACAATCCAAGTTGATTTCATGGACGGAGAATCCATAAAAATTCCGGTCACGATTGGAAAAGACGTAGGGAATTGGTGGAGACCTGTAAACCTGAAAAATGGCTGGCCGGTCTTCCTTGCGGAAGGCGCATCCTGTCCCGAAGTAGGATTCCAGATGAGCCGTTTCCCGATCCCGGAAAAAGCAATTCGCACAATCCGCCTGAAAAAAAGTGCTGACAACACCGTCTGGATTGTCTTGGCTCTGAATGGAGCCTTTACCGAAGATATTCCGTTTTCCTTGAAAAACCAGGCGGAAATCGAATGGAAAGTGTCAGCTGGAAAAGACTGGCGGGAAATCCGGGTTCCGCAAACGCTGCCGGATTCTATTTTGGATTTCTCGTTCCTTCAGGATGCTCCCGCAGGAAAATACGGAAAAGTCGTAGTTAGGAACGGACGTTTTGAATTCGAAAAACGCCCCGGAGTCCAAGCTCGTTTCTTCGGCGCCAATCTCTGCGAAGACGCTTGTCACATGACGGATGAGGAGATTGCATGGTTTATTCCGAAAATAAAACAAATGGGATTCAACGCCGTCCGTCTGCATCACCATGACAACCGCTTGGCGCTTCCAGAAAAAACACTTCAGATAGATCCCAAAACACTCGACCGTTTCTTTAAAACCGTTGCAGCGTGCAAGGAAGCTGGACTTTATATCACAACGGACCTCTTTGTATCCCGCAAGAATGGATTTGATCCGAAATATCACAAAGGAATCAAGGCGCTCTGCATGTTGGATCCTGCGGTAAGAAACAACCTGAAGGAATTCTCCCGTCAGCTTTTTGCGACACGCAATCCCTACACGAAAATGACGCTGGCAGAAGACCCCGTCCTGCTTTCAATCAGCCACATCAACGAGAATCCGCAACTTACCGACTGGTCGGAAATTACCACTGCCGCCAAGGATTCATATCTGTATCAGGTTTTCCTGACGCGTTTTTCCGAATGGAGCACCAAAAACAATGTGAAGAATAACCCGGATGACATATCCCTGCTGACCCGTTTTCTGACTGATATGCATAAGGAAAGTTTTCTCGATATGAAAAATTACCTCCGTTCTATCGGAGTTTCCTGTCCCCAGACCGATATAAATTGCCAGGAATCGCTGGCCAATTATCCCATCCGCAAAACCTTCGATTACGTAGATACACATTTCTATGTGGATCATCCGACCTTCCCTGTCGCTCCATGGAGAATTCCATTCGAATACAAAAACCGTTCTCTGGGAAAAACATTCTATCAGGAATTACTCCCCTCGTTTGCATCCCGAATTGAGGGTATGCCCCTGATGATCACAGAATACCATTATGTTTCACCGAATATCTGGAGATTGGAAGGCGGACCGATCATCGGCGCATTGAGCGGCATGCACCAAGTGGATGGAATCTTCGATTACGCTCCTGTCGCATATGATCGTTCATGGATAAAAATAGCAATGTCTTCGGAACCGCCCTATATGTCTTCCTTGAATTCGTTCTCGGATCCGGTAACATCTCTGAGCAACCGTATCACAGCATTACTCTATCTGCGGGAAGACATGCCGGCTTCTGTGAAAAAATACTCCCTCTCAATCCCGGATAATCTGTCAGCGGAACCGAATGCGCTTACATGGAGGAGACCGAGCGGGAAGCGTCATCTTTTGCCGGAATCCTACAGCAAACTGGCTCTTTATTCCTCCCTGTCCATTCGCTTCAACGCGCAGGAGAATGAAATAACCTTTCCGCTTTCCACGGCAATCAACGCAGATACGGATATTCTCCTGAAAAAAATCGGACTGGACCCGAAGAAAGAAATATGCTCCGCAGATGGAGGCATCCGGGCATTTCCGAAAGAAAATCGTTTCATCGTGATCTCGCCAAAAACGGAAACGTTGACACTGCAAGAGCCTTCCGGAACCGCAAAGAATCTATCCATCACGGGAAATAAAGTTTTCTCAACTTATTCAGCTTCGGCAATGGACAATAAACCTCTTGAAAAAAGCCGCCGGATTCTGATCCTTCATATCACGGATGTAAAGAATGGAAAAAACTCTTATAAAATGTACAAGGATAAACTCCGCGTATACGGCTGGGGCGGATATCCGCTCCTGCTTCGTAAAGCAAAAGCACAGGTGTCTCTGAAAAATACAGCGGAAGGCATAGCGGAACTTTACGCCATTGACATAACCGGAAAACGCCTAAATTCAGTTCCGTTCACAGAAAAAAACGGTGTTCTGATCTTTACAGCGGACAATACGCTTGGCGACACTCCCTCCATCGGTTACGAACTCATAAGAAAATAAAACTCAAGCGGGGGCAAAGGGGCGGCAAGCCCCTTTCCTCCATCTTGTCCTCCATAGCTTCAGCGGAGGAGGATGTGCATTGTACGTCAGCGCAACGCGCCGGAAGGTCCTGTTTCAGAGGACTCCTGACGCAATTTTCCCTCCGCGTTTTTCAGTCCCAATGCGGAAAGAACGTGCTCAGAAATCATCTCCGCCTGAAGATTGATCGCTGCTTCCTTGAAATGATATGTGTCTGCCCAGTAAACTTCGCGATCCAACGGATCCATTTGAGCGAAAAGATCAACAATCGGAAGCGATTCCTCTTTCGCGATCTTTGCGGCAATTCCGTTCGTATGCGCCCAGTGAGGGCCATCTGGATTTGAGTCAGACAGTATGGTATGTTCTTCCACAAACCGTAATAATGGGAGAACGGCATGGGACGCGAAGGACGAGATTATTGGGAGGCGCAACTGTCCGAATATTGGGACAGCGGTCTGACGATTCAAGAATACAGCGAACTGAAAGAACTTCCTT
>CASEWU010000041.1 GCA_949291725.1 uncultured Bacillota bacterium | reverse complement strand
TGGATACCCGCTCTCGTCGCGTTGAACGCCCTGCCGACAAACGGCGTCATGGGCGGGATAATATATCCCAATTCATCTTCAAAATAATGCGCAATGTCCGTGATCGCCGTAAAATCCATTCCGTCCGTCGTGCCGCGCAAAGACGCATATTCCACCGCCATCGCTTCCAGAGGGCAGTTTCCCGTGCGTTCGCCGATGCCCAAAAGCGAACAGTTTACCCCGCTCGCTCCGTAAAGCCATGCCGTCGCCGCATTCGTAACAACTTTATAAAAGTCATTGTGCCCATGCCATTCCAGCATACTGCTCGGCACTTCCGAATGGTGATGCAATCCGTAGACGATCCCTTGCACGCTCCGCGGCAAAGAAGTTCCCGGATACGTAACGCCGAACCCCATCGTATCGCACATACGGATCTTGATCGGAATTCCGCTCTCCCGCGAAAGTTTCATCAGTTCGTTTGCAAACGGAACGACAAAACCGTAAAAATCTGCGCGCGTAATATCCTCAAAATGACACCGGGGACGGATCCCGTGCGAAAGCGCACTCTTCACGGTGCCCAGATATTTATCCATCGCCTGCGCACGCGTCAGATTCATTTTCTTGAAAATATGATAGTCCGAACAGCTGACAAGAATACCCGTTTCCGCAACGCCTGCCTGCTTCACAAGTTCAAAATCTTTTTCGTTCGCACGGATCCACGTCGTGATCTCCGGAAACTTCAGCCCGAGATCCTGGCATTCTTTCAAAGCCTGTCTGTCTTTTTCACTGTACAGGAAAAACTCGCTCTGCCGTATGATCCCTTTCGGACCGCCGAGCCTGGACATCAGCTTGAAAATATCCACGATCTGCTTGACCGTAAAGGGCGACGTCGATTGCTGACCGTCTCGGAACGTCGTGTCCGTGATCCAGATTTCTTCCGGCATATTCATGGGAACATGCCGATAGTTGAACACGACCTTCGGTATCTCGTCGTACGGGTACAGATCGCGGAACAGCTCGGGCTGCTTCACGTCCTGCAATTCGTACTGGTACTTATCCTCTTCCAAAAGATTCTTGCTTTTGTCAAAATAGATCACGGATCAGAACACCTCCTTGACAAATTGCTCGATCCGATTCAGCCCTTCCGCGATGTCTTCCTTCGAAATCGCATACGACAAACGTACACATTCATCATCCCCGAACGCAACCCCCGGAACCACCGCGACACCTTTTTCCAAAAGCATGTCCGCTATGTCCAAAGACCCGCCGATCTTTCTGCCGTTGTAACGTTTTCCGTACAATTTGTTTACGATCAGCATAATATAGAATGCGCCGTCCGGTTCAATGCAGTCCAGATGCTCGATCTGATGGATGCGCTCGATCATGAACTTTCTGCGATCATTGAAGATCGCACACATCTTCTGCAATTCCTCTTCGCTGCCGTTGAGCGCAGCAAGCGTCGCATACTGCGATACGCTCGCAGGATTGCTCGTCGCATGGCTCTGGAATGAGTCGATCGCCTTCGCCACGTCCTTCGGCGCAGCAAGCCAGCCGATCCTCCAGCCCGTCATTGCATAGGTCTTGGATACGCCGTTCACGATGACCGTATGCTCTTTCACTTTCTCGCTGACCCGCGCAATCGAAAAATGCTTTACGCCGTCATAAATGAGTTTGGAATAAATTTCGTCCGAAAGCACCCAAATCCCCGCTTCTTCCACTACTTTGCCGAGCGCGCGGATCTCTTCTTCCGTATAGACCGCACCCGTAGGATTGGACGGAGAGTTAAAAATCAGCATCTTTGTTTTCGGCGTGATCGCTTTTTTCAGATCTTCCGGCGTGATCTTGAAATGATTGTCTTTGTGGCCTTCCACAAACACGCTCACACCGCCGCAGACTTTCACAACTTCCGGATACGTAAGCCAGTACGGTGCGGGAATGATGACTTCATCCCCTTCTTCGACCAAAGCAAACATCGCATTGAAAATAGAATGCTTCGCGCCCGAGGATACGATGATCTGCGAAGGTTCGTAATCGAGCCCCTGCTCCTGCTTGAATTTCTCCGCGATCTTCGCGCGCAGCTGCGGCAGTCCCGACGAAGGCGTATACTTTGTACAGCCCTTGTCCAAAGCTTCTTTTGCCGCATCGATGATGTGCTGCGGCGTGTTGAAGTCGGGTTCGCCAGCTCCGAATCCGATGACAGACTTTCCTTCCGCTTTCATTGCTTTCGCTTTTGCCGTGATCGCAAGCGTCAGGGAAGGGGAAATGGAAGAAATTCTCTTCGTCGTGTTCATAAGTATATACCTCGCATAAATATTTATCTGATTTTAACGTCTTCCGCATCCGTAAATTCGGCACGAAAGTTCAGAAATCGCAACAAAAACCTGATAACGTGCATCTGTTTTCATTGCATTTCATCGTTTATTCGTTTTCCGAGGAAGACAACTGCGCTTCTCTGTCGGCAATGGCAAGCGCTTCCAGCATTTCACCGATATCCCCCATCATAAAGCTGTCCAATGAATATAAAGTCAGTCCGATCCTGTGATCGGTTACACGATTCTGCGGGAAATTGTAAGTACGGATCCGCTCACTGCGGTCCCCCGTCCCTACCTGGCTTTTTCTGTTCTCCGCATAGTCGCTTTGGTATTTCGAATTATAATAATCGTAAAGACGGCTCTTTAAAACCTTCATCGCCTTTTCACGGTTCTTGATCTGCGAACGCTCGTCCTGGCAGGTAACGACGATCCCCGTCGGCAAATGCGTGATACGGATACAGCTCTCCGTCTTGTTGATGTGCTGACCGCCCGCTCCGCCCGAACGATAGGTGTCGATCTTCAGGTCTTTGTCCTGTATTTCCACTTCCACATCTTCCGGTTCGGGAAGCACCGCCACCGTAACCGTAGATGTGTGCACTCTGCCCTGCGATTCCGTTTCCGGAACACGCTGCACACGGTGAACGCCGCTTTCATACTTGAGCTTGCTGTATACGCCCTTTCCCGAAACAGTGAACACCACTTCTTTCATGCCGCCCACTTCCGTTTCGCTCATGTCGATCACTTCCGTCTTCCAGCGCATCGACTCCGCATACCGGCAATACATATTATACAGATCCGCCGCAAACAGGCTCGCTTCGTCGCCGCCTGCTCCGCCGCGTATTTCCATCACTACGTTGCGCTCGTCGTTTTTGTCCTTCGGCAACAGCAGAATACGCAATTCATCGTGGATCCCCGCAAGTTTTTCCTTGCACGAGTACCCCTCCTCCGTCAGCATATCCTTCATCTCTTTGTCCGTTTCCGTCTCCGCCGCCGCAAACGCATCATTCATCTCTTTCTCGACTTTCTTGTATTCGAGATACTTTTCCGCCGTCTCCGAAATGTCCGAATGCTCTTTTGCACACTGCGTCCACTTCTCCGGCTGCGCAATCACCGCCGGGTCGGACATCTCTTTCGTAAGTTTGTTGTATTTCTCCAATATATCTTCTAACTTCTTGATCATATCCTGTCCCGCACCGGTTTTCGTTTAAAGCACCGCACGCACAAAACGTTCTACGTCGTTATAATCGCGCGACACCATCGTATAATCGAATTTTTTGAAAAGTTTGACGATCTCCTGCGCCTGACCGACCCCGCATTCCATGAAAAGCGTGCCGCCTTTCACAAGATGCCGCGGGGCTTCCTTCGCCAGCCGCCTGTAAAAATCCAATCCGTCTTCTCCTCCGTCCAGCGCACCCTTCGGCTCATACTGCACTTCCTTTTGCAAGCCCGGTATGTCGCCGCTTTTGATATACGGAGGATTGCAAACGATAACGTTGAATTTTCCGCGCACTCCGTCCAAAAGATCGCTCTCAATAAATTTTATGTCCGCGCCATTCCGCTTTGCATTCTCCTGCGCTAACGCCAACGCGTCCGCGCTGATGTCCGAAGCCGTAACAATCAGTTCTTTCTCCGCACCTTTCTTCGCCAGCGCTATCGCAATGCAACCGCTGCCCGTGCAAAGATCCAATACCTTATTGCCCTGTTCCGCCGTACGCAATACCTGCTCCGTCAGAAGCTCCGTCTCCGGCCGCGGTATCAATACCCGCTCGTCGACTTTGATCTTATAGCCATAGAATTCCGTATCGCCTAAAATGTACCATAACGGTCTGCCCGTCAGGCGTTCTCCCGCTATTTTATCCAGTTCCTGCACGCGACTGGGTACCAGAATTTTCTCAGAAGCGGCAAGCTCGCTGCGAGCAATGCCTGTTTTAACGGATATGAGCCACTCCGCATCACTCTCGTCGATCCCGTTTTCCGCAAACAGCGCTTTGAGTTCTTCCGTGTATTTCTTTACCGTTTTGGATACCGTAAAATCCGTTTCGCCGATATTGCCGTCCGCGTCCATTTCATATACTTTTTTGAATGCCGCAATCGCCACTTCCAACATATCTTCCGAAGGTTCGCGCGTCGTCAGCTTCTGCAGCGCAAATCCGGGCGCTTTGATCGGCAGCAAAATTTTGCTCTGCGTCTTCGCAAGCAGCTTCAATACTTCATACGATATTCCCGCCACCAAAGGCAAAAATAAGATCTTGACGCCGAATTGGATCAGAAAATTCACAACGTTTCCAAACCTGAAGAAATTCAGATATTCGTCGCATACCCAGTTTACCACCGAAAACACGACAATACTGACTGCCATCACCAGAAATAAAAACGTCGTACCGCAACGGTCGTGGATCCTCGAGCATTTCTTCGCATTTTCTGGCGTCAGCTCCATTCCTTTTTCAAAACAAGTGATCGTCTTGTGCTCAGCACCGTGATACATAAACACGCGCCGTATATCCTTCATCGCCGTGATCGCCACAATGTAAAGGATAAAAATGATCAGACGGATACAGCCCTGGATCAGATTATAACCCACACTGTATTTTATCAGCCATGTTCCGGAATTCACCAAAAGATCCGCCAGCAAGATCGGCAGAACTATAAACAGTCCCACCGCCAGCACGATCCCCAAAAGCGTGGCTATAAACGACACCGCCGCCATTACGTTGATGTGCAGTTTGCGTTCACACCACTTTTCAAAACGGGAAGGCTCGCCTTCGTCTCCGTACACTTCCGCACTGCGCATCAGGATCTTGCTTCCCATAACGAGCGAACTTACAAAACTCACCACGCCGCGCACCAACGGTATCTTGGATACAATGCGCATGCCTTTGGATAAATTCAGCCTGCGGCTCTCCACCTGGATATTCCCTTCAGGGTCGCGCACAGCCGTCGCATATGCGGTCTTGCCGCGCATCATAACGCCTTCCAGCACCGCCTGGCCGCCTATATATGTTCTGCTGTCTTTCTTCTTTTTCCTGCTCATGTATCACTCCGAAAGGTACGCCGCGCGCGCATGCGCGCGGCAAAAAAAGAAAATCAGCCCCAAGCAAACCTTAGAGCTGAAAACGCAAATACTAAATTCCGTATCTTTTTTTGAACTTATCCACTCTGCCGCCTGTATCTACGAGTTTCTGTCTGCCGGTGAAGAAGGGATGGCACTTGCTGCAAATATCTACTTTGATCGTGTCCCCTTTCTTGGTCGTTCCGGTTTTGAACGTAGCGCCGCACGCGCATACAACCGTCGCTTCGTGATAATCGGGATGTATATCGGGTTTCATGCTTTCACCTCTCTGTACTTACTTTCTTACACTAAGATGCTGAATTATTATATATTATTTTTCCATGCAAGTCAAATCAATTCATGCCGCTTTCCGAAAAAAATTTTTTCTTTTTCAGGCTTCCCTTCCGACCGTATCTCTTCTGCCCCCACCCTGTTTTCTTCCGATATCCGCTTTTCTTTCCTTGACTCTCTTTTCCGCTGCCGCCGCCGTTTTCCGACTCGATCTGCCCCTTCCGCTTTTTTTCGGTGCGATTTGCTTGCAAAATTCATCGCTTTGCATTATAATGTTCTATACGGAATTGTACGGATTTTTTCCGTAAAGAAAAGGAGTACTATGAAGATCTGGAAAATTCTTTCTCCCAAAGTCCTTACGACGGAAGAAAGGCCCGACAATCTTACAAGCGACACACAGGCAAAAGTCAAGGTTACCCAGCTTCTGCTTTCCGGAACAGAGCTTCGCGCTTATACCGGCAACCCGAAGCCGAAATATCCGTTTGTCCCCGGCAGATTTGCCGTCGGCGTTGTAGGTGAATCCGGCTCTGCCTGCGTCAAAGTCGAAAAAAATACACGAGTGTTTATTCACGATTCCATTCCCTGCGGCGAATGCGAGCGATGCCTTACCGGCGATTCCGATTCCTGCAGAAACATGCACATCGCCGGAGTAAACGCCGAAGGATATATGCGCGATTTCGTCGTTACCGAAGAAGAGAACCTGTCCCCGCTTCCGCCCGGCGTTTCCGATACAGAAGCTCTTTTTACAGGGATCGTAGCGACAGGCGAAGCGGTCATCGACCGTCTCCATATCTCCAAAGGCTCCCATATAGCCGTTTTCGGCGCGGGGGAACTCGGCAACATCATCGCGCAGCTTTTGATTTATCATCAGGCTGTTCCCATCCTGATCGATAACGATGAGGAACGCCTACGCATTGCCGCCCAATGCGGGATCTATTACACTGTCAAAACGGATGAACATATGCTCGAAACCGTCGAACGGATCACAGGCGGAAGACTGACGGCCGCAAGCGTGCATTGCAGCTATAACAACATCTCCCCGACGATTCCTTTCGATACCACAGCTCCCGGCGGTATGGTCGTCTACACCGGATTCGGCTTCCCCGAAGCTTCTGCACAGATCAAAACGGCTCTTGACAAACAGCTGACTATCTCTTCCGTTGCCAACGATTATTCCAATATCGCAACGGCTATCAATGTACTGCTCAACAAAGCCGTCAATATTGCTCCGCTGCGTTTGCAGATCAACCCCGTTTCCGAGGCGCAATCTGTTCTCAACTCGGCGGCGGCCGAAGCAGAAAAAGGGTGCAACGTACCCGTTTCTGTATTGAATATGCTTGCCTGATCACAAGGAAGATTATGAGATTAAGAAAAATTTTCAGAATTCTGACGAGCAAATTTTTGCTCGTCTGTATTTTATTACTGATCGAGCTCGCCCTGGTCCCCTGCGCGATCATCTTCTTTTCCATGGCGCTTCCGGACGGAGGTTATGCCGTCTATTTAGTTGTGCTCACCGTCATTGACGCCGTTGCTGCCATTTATATCATCAATCTCGATATGAACGCAGAGTATAAAATCGCATGGATCTTCCCTGTTCTGCTTTTGCCCCCGATCGGAATTCTGCTCTATATCATGCTGCGGCGGCATAAGCTCCCTCGTCGGAGAAGGCTGGTCCTGTCCGCCAGTTTCCGTGGCGCAAAATGCCTCTATGCAAACGCAGAAAAAGACGATTTGGACAATCGGCTCATTCAAAACGACGACTTTGCCAGACAGTGCGCCGAATATATTACCGTTCATACCGGCATGCCTCTTTCCGACTGTACGGATTTTCAATACTTCCCCACCGGAGAAGCTTACGCAGCGCAATTGCTGACTGAACTTAAAAAAGCCGAAAAATATATTTTCCTGGAATATTTCGTTATACAACCGGGGAAATTTCTCAACAGCGTTCTCGAGATCTTGGAAGATAAAGCGAAAAACGGCGTCGATGTCCGCTTCATTTACGACGACATCGGCTCCATGCTCAAAGTACCCGGAAATTACGCGGAAACTCTTGAAAAACGCGGCATCAAATGTATGTGTTTCAATCCCTTCCGCCCCGTTCTGGATATCGCACAAAATAACCGCACCCACCGCAAAATTGCAGTCATCGACGGCAAAACCGCTTTTACCGGCGGTGTCAACCTCGCTGACGAATATATCAACGAAACACATCCTTTCGGACATTGGAAAGATACCGGCATCATGGTACGCGGACGCGTTGTACAAAATTTCAGCGCCATGTTTCTGCAGCTTTGGTCGCTGCGCAACGAAAACGAAGATTTCCAAAAATACCTCACCGACGAGCCAGAGGGAAATTGTTCCTGTATCGCTTTCAGCGACGCCCCCTACGGGCAGGACACCAACGTATGCGAAAATCTGTACCTGAAAATCATCTACAATGCAAAAAAATACGTTTACATTAACACTCCCTACCTTATTCTCGACGGAGAAATGCAGCGTGCTCTGATCACCGCCGCGCGCTCGGGAGTGGACGTGCGCATCACGGTCCCGCATATCCCCGATAAAAAATACGTCTTTGCCGTTACCAAAGCTTTTTACTCGCAGCTTGTAAAAGAAGGTATTAAGATCTACCGCTATACGCCCGGATTTATCCATGCGAAGAGTATTGTCAGTGATGACAAATACTGCATCATCGGTTCCACCAACATGGACTTCCGCAGTTTCTACCTGCATTTCGAGTGCGATCTTCTGTTTTTCGATCCACGCGTTTGCAAATCGCTTTACGATGACTACATCGCCACCTGTCTGCAAAGCCACCAGGTGGATATCAAGGAAATCAAAGACAAGCTCCATAGTCTGATCTATCGGTCGATCTTGCGTATTTTCGCGCCCATGATGTAACATTTATAAAATTTCGTCTGAAAAACAGACATACGTATCATTTTTTTTAATCAATTTATTTAACGGAATCTTAACCAATGATCAAACTAGTTGCCAGCGATCTGGACGGAACGCTACTCGATAACGAAGGGAAATTACCCGAAGGTATTTTTCCCGCCATAGAAAAACTTTCCGCTCGGGGAATTTTATTCTGCCCTGCCAGCGGCAGACAACTCACCGCTTTGAAAAAAATGTTTGAACCCGTTTCGGATAAGATCCTGATCATGGCGGAAAACGGTGCGATCGTGTCTTATAAAAATGAGCTGCTGCGCTGCGACAGTCTGCCCCGATCAGATATTTTATGCGCCCTCGATGCAATCAGTGCCGTACCGGATGCTCATCCCCTTCTATGCACCCCGGACTGCGCCTATTACCAATCGGAAGAACAACCGTTCCTTACGTATGTCCGCGCTTCCTATATCTCCAACGCAAAAGGAAACCTGAAGAAAATCGCCTTATCCGAAAAAGTCTGCAAGATTGCCGTCTATGACGGGAAAGGCCCCGAAAATAACGGCATGAAAATACTGCCTGCGCGGCTCCCTGATCTTCGCATCATTCAATCCGGAGGAAATTGGCTGGATATTTCTCAAAAACACGCCGACAAAGGACAGGCTCTGCATTTTATTTTCGAAAAATTCGGTTTTTCCAAAGAGGATTGCGTTGCTTTCGGCGACCATATGAACGATTACGAGATGCTCCTCGCCTGCGGCCATCCCTATGTTACTGAAAACGCATATCCGCCTCTGAAACAGAAAATCGGAAAAATCATACCCTCAAACGCAGATCACGGCGTTTTAAAATCCATCCTTCTGCTCTGCGAAGGCATCCTTCCCTGATTTTACGGCAGACGACGCCTCGCAGGCCTTTTCTGTTTTTTTGAAATCAAACTGAGCTTCGGATTACTGTTTTGTCATAATTTTACAATCAGATTTCTATAGTTCCGTCATGGCTGTCCGATTCATTCAACCGCTGAAGCGAAGAAAAACCGCTGAAAAAGCAAACAAATTGCTTTTTCAGCGGTTTGTTTTTGTAAATTAATGTTTGTCCCGAGACCCTTTCCGTTCATAAACAGACTTTGCCTATCGACACAGACCATTTTCGTTAGCGCTCCCGAATTTGACACATGGATTAAGATAATTCGAACTCCGAAAAACGTAAACCGTCGCTATATCAAAAGAGATACCCGTTAACGGACTGTCTGGTGATTTCGATTTACTTTTTAATTTCAAAAGCGGACCTGTTATGCCTGCATTTAACTTCTTTATGGTCCTGCCGATGCAGTAAATAATCTGAACCGTACGGCATAATGCACCAAACAGATACCCTCGCGAACATTGGCCCTTTCCTTCAACGGCATTTCATTTTTAGAAAATTATCGGGCTTTTACAAAATACATATCTGGCATGCAGACATGGCGCGCAAAGCCGTTTCATGACGTTCGGGCGATACTCCCGCACAGCAGTCCGCACGAACACATACCTCTGTTTCGGGACAAAACGCCTTGATCAGCAAAGCGTTGGAAATAACGCAAATATCCGTGCAAACACCGATCAACTCCACACGCTCATAATTTTTATCGCGCATATATTCGCCGAGTTCCGTACTCCCAAACGTCGGTTTATCAAATACCCGTTCATTTGCACGCAGACCGTCCGCGATTTCCCAGCCTGCCGTTCCCTTTCGGCAATGCTCTACAGGCAAGTTGCGGCCTTCTTGCGTTTCAAGATAATTTTCATCGTGCGTATCACGCGTAAAAACAACATCCCAGCCCTTTCCTTTCGCCTCTGCGATCCTGCTCTTTACACGCTCAAAAATCTTCTGCGCTTCCGCCGTACCGAGGCTTCCGTTCACAAAATCGTTCTGCATATCGACAACTACAAGACACTCTTTCTTTTGCATAATCATAAAAACAATTTAATCTTTTTAATAATATTATCGGCAATCAACCGCGCCGCCCGATGCGTGGGATGCACTCCGTCCAATGAATACGCTGAAATTCCCACACTTTGACTCACTCCGGCAAACATTTCATCCAGCGCAACAAAAGCATCCGCATACTTTTCCGCCGCTGCTTTAATAGCGGTCAGCATGCTGTCAAAATTCTTGCGAAAACGTTTTTTGTCCGGTACATTAAATAAAAAC